>CAIYXD010000497.1 GCA_903930085.1 uncultured Flavobacteriia bacterium | reverse complement strand
GGAGATTGCTCTTTAGCTGCTTCGTTTAAAACATCCGGAAATTCCGATAGTAATTTTATAATATCTTTCTCTTCGTCTTGAATTACCTTGCAACTTGTGCCACTTTGTAAATTCGTTGCGCCAGATTTTGCTAGAAGCGATTTAATTCGTGCGTGCGTATATTGTATAAAAGGTCCTGTATTTCCGTTTAATTCCACCGATTCTTGCGGATCGAAAACCATTTTTTTCTTTGGGTCTACTTTCAGTAAGAAATACTTCAAACCACCCATTCCAATTAAATTGAAAAGCGCCGTTTTATCCTCCTCCGACATTCCTTCCAAATGTCCGCGTTCTCGTGTCATTTCAGCAGCACTTTCTACTACTTCCGCCATTAATTCATCTGCATCTACAACCGTTCCTTCGCGGGATTTCATTCTTCCCATTCCTTTTGGAAGTTCGACCATTCCATAGGAGAGATGTGCACAATTTTTCGCCCAAGCAAAGCCCATTTTCTCCAAAATGAGAAATAGTACTTTAAAATGGTAATCTTGTTCGTTTCCAACCGTATAAATAATTCCGCTCAAATCCGGGTAATCGTTGAAGCGATCCACGGCAGTTCCAATATCTTGTGTCATGTAAACCGCTGTTCCATCCGAGCGCAAAACGAGTTTTTCATCCAAGCCATCCGATGTTAAATCTATCCAAACAGATCCGTCTTCTTTTTTGAAAAATACGCCTTTTTTCAAGCCATCCAAAACAATATCTTTTCCCAAAAGGAAGGTTTCCGATTCGTAATACAAGGTATCAAAATCTACACCCATAGATTTGTACGTAACCTCAAAACCTTTGTAAACCCAATTGTTCATTGTTGTCCAAAGCAAGTAAACTTGCGGATCTCTCGCTTCCCATTTTACCAGCATATCTTTCGCTTCGCGCAAAAGTGTCGTTTGGTTCTTGGCAATATCTTTGATTTTTTCGTCCAATCCTTTTACTGCTTTTTCGTCTTTCCCAGCTTTTGCATCGGTTAAACGAACGAACTCTTCACGCACATCCAATGAAAACCCGTCAAAGTTGCCGGATTCCCAAAGTGCACTAATTTCCTTTGCTTCCGCATTGAACTGCTTATCGAATTCCACGTAGTATTTCCCGACCAATTTATCGCCTTTCAAACCAGTATTTTCAGGCGTTTCTCGTTCCCCTTTTGCATTGAGAGGAGAAAATTTTTCCCAAGCAAGCATACTTTTACAAATATGAATCCCACGGTCGTTGATGACTTGTGTTTTGATTACCGAATGCCCATTCGCTTTTAAAATTTCCGCAACCGAATAGCCAAGGAAATTATTTCTCAAATGTCCGAGATGCAGTGGTTTATTGGTGTTTGGGGAAGAATACTCCACCATTATTAGCGGTTTCGAATTTTCTTTTTGGAATCCAAACTTTTCTTCCGCGTGCATTGCATTCAGTTGTGAAATCCAGTATTCGTTGGAGATGATTAGGTTTAAAAAACCGCTTACAACCTCAAAACGTTCGATTTCCGGTAATTTATCGACAAGAAAATTTCCTATTTTTTCTCCCGCTTCAATTGGACTGCAACCCAATAATTTAACAAATGGAAAAATGACCAAGGTTAAATCTCCTGCTACTTCTTTTCTAGTTTTCTGGAATTGAATTAGTTGCTCTTCCACCTGCAAACCAAATAATTCATTGGAATGCTTTACTACTAATTCTTTTATATATTCTTCCATCAATTTTTTACTTCTTTAGTGAACTCACAAGGCTTTCCAGTAATTCGAAAGCAACCTCGCCCATTCTATTCAATTTTTCATCCAAACATGGATTTACTTCTACAAATTCCACACAAACTGTTTTTGGCGAGTTGCTTAAACTTATCAATAATTGTCTAGCTTGTTTTGGAATCAAACCGTTCCTTACCGGCGTTCCAGTTCCATAGGATGTAGCTTTTGGATCCATCGAATCCACATCGAAGGAAATATAAATAAGATCGCATTCTTTCAAGTAATCCAATGCTAAAACGGCAATTTGCTCGGTTCCTTTTTCAAGTACTTCTTCCACTTTAAAATTCCTAAGCGAAAGGCGTTCCATCAGCGCATCTTCCTCCGCTTCTGTATCGCGAACGGCAATAAATACCAAATCTTGCGGTAAAATTTTAGCACCTGAAAAGCCAATATTTTTCAGTTCGTCCCAAAGTGCAACTGTTTCGGCTGGAACGTTGTTTTTGGTGCATTCCATGTTATCTTCTGCCATTGCAAGTGCCAAAGGCATTCCGTGCATATTTCCCGAAGGAGTTGTGTATGGCGTGTGCAAATCGCCATGTGCATCAATCCAAATTGCTCCGATTCTTTTTTCAGGATACGCATTTTTGATTCCAGCCAACGTTCCGGCGGCAGAACCGTGGTCACCAGCCAAAACGATTGGAAAATGATTTTTTTTCAATTCAGAAGAAACTTTCTCCGAAACTGCTTCCAACACTTGCTTAAATCCATTTATGCGTTTTGCAAATAAATAAGGCGTTGGTTGGTCTAAAAGATGGTTCATTTGCGGCAAATTAAAAATTTCATGGCTTCCGAAAAGCACACTATTTTTAACTCTTGCGGCAGTAATTATGGCATCCGGACCCAATGAAGCTCCTCGCGTTCCAGCAGTAATCTCGGAACGGTTGATGATAAACGTAATTTCTTTTTCCATGCACGCAACAAATTCAATTTCTTTTACAAAATTAGCATATTTCGCCGGAACTAAAAGTGAAAAAAGGAATTGTAACACTTTTGACGTAGCACGTTTCTTAAAATATATAAATTTCTAAAAAAATAGATAGAAACAATAAATGTTACTTACTTTCGGTATTAAAACAGCATCCATGCGCATACTTACGCTTCTTTTTTGTTTCCTTGCGTTTATTTCCAATGCACAGAATCAAAAACCATTCTCCGGGAAACTCGTTTATTCGATTCAAATTCAAGATACTTCCTTGCGGAAAATGATTCCTATGAAGCACATGTTGATTTTCACGAATGATACACTCATTCGAATCGAAAATGAAACGGAGCAACTTGGCATTCAAGTGATGATTAAACACCTCGTTTTAAATAAATCGTATTTATTACTGCAAACGCCAACGGGAAAATATGCCATTCAAACCGATCACGGCACAAGTAAAATAGATACGTTTCCATATTCTTTCAAAAAGAAATGGGGAAAGACAGTGATTTGTGGCAAGAAAGCAAATAAATTAGTGGTGAAAAATAAAAATTTCCCAAACGATTTAGTATTTTATTATTACAAAAACACATCCGTAAAATACCTGAACTCGCACGGTAATTTCCCAGGATTACTGGTGAAATATTACCTTCCTTCAGCCGATGGAATTTACGAATACACCTTAATTGAACAAGAAGAACTGGTGCCACCAAAGGATGCGTTTGGAATTCCTTCTGATTTTAAAAAAGTTTCATTCGACGATTTCATGAACGAAATTCTAAAAAAGCAGACAGAAACACCAATCAAACTAGAGTAAATCGTACTATGAAAATCTATAGAATTGGCGACTTTACACTAAAATTTCAAAAAATATCTAAGATTGAGCAGTAGCATACTAACATCCACTTGTTTATAGATCAAATTTTCGGTCTGCTTTTGACCGGCAATACTGCTTAAATTCGTAGGATATTCAAAAAACAAAATGACAGATAACGAATATAAACCGAAAGTAGAAAAAGAATCGCCGAAGGAAGTCAAGCCTGCTGATAAGAAAGCAAAGCCTGAAAAACCGGCTTCTAAAACTTCGATAAAGAATCCTATTGAATCCTTATCCAATCGATTTGACAAGAAAAAAGTTAAGTCGACGGTTGGTGTATTACTGATTTTACTCTCCTTTTATTTATTTTTTGCCTGTTTATCCTATTTATTCACCTGGACAATCGACCAAGACCGTGTTTTAGACAAAGGTTTATTCGAGTTTTTATTTGAATCGAATGTTGAACCGGTAGAAAACTGGCTGGGCAAATTTGGCGCTTGGGTTTCTCATCTTTTGATTTTCAGGTGGTTTGGCATCTCTTCCTTTGGAATTTGTTTTCTTTTGTTCCTTGCAGGCGTTCGAATTCTTTTCAATTATTCAATTTTGCCATTGCAACAAACTTTTTCACGCGTTACGCTACTAATGGTTTGGTCGTCCATATTTTTGGGTTTCTTTTCCGGAGCAGTCAATTATCTCGGCGGATCTTTTGGTTATTTCATAAATGCTTGGCTTTCTCTTTCTTTGGGAAGAGTTGGAACTTTCGTTTTAATTGGTGTATTAGGTTACATCGTTTCTGTGGTGTTGTTCAATCCAAATTTCAGAAAGCTATTTGAACGT
>CAIYXD010000496.1 GCA_903930085.1 uncultured Flavobacteriia bacterium | reverse complement strand
TGAAATGCGTTCTGGTAAAACAAATAAGTTCGACGCGTACGATCCGGAATGGGATTTTGGTTTTGGATTAAGCTACAGTACGTTTACCTATTCTGCGATTAGAATGGATAAAACAACTTTTGTTGGGAAAGACAGTGTTCTCGTTTCCGTGGATGTAAAAAACACAAGTGCCGTAAAGGGGAAGGAAGTTGTTCAACTATATGTTACGGATCTTGTTTCCTCCTCCGCCACATGGGGCAAGCGATTGAAGAACTATACAAAAATCGAATTAGCTCCAGGAGAGGTGAAAACGGTTAATTTTGTTCTTTCTGAAAAAGATATTATTTTTGTCGGCCCGCAAAACAATTGGATCTCTGAATCTGGGGAATTTGAAATTAACATTGGTAACGAGCGAAAACGCTTTAACTATATAAAGTAATACAATATGTATAAGATAGAAATTAATGATTTTTTTACTTCCGCTTTTTCTGTTGACTGTGTTATTTTTGGTTATTCTGACGGTGAAATCAAAGCGCTTCTTATCCAACGGGGAATGGAACCGTACACGCATTTTTGGGCAATTCCTGGCGATTTAGTTTATCCGAGTGAAGATTTGCCGGATGCTGCACAAAGAATTCTGCATGAACTTACAGGGTTGGAAAATGTAGAAATGCACCAATCTCGTACCTTTGGAAGCCCAAACCGACACCCACAAGGAAGGGTTATTACGATTTCTTATTTCGCTTTGATTCGTATTTCTGATTTTGAAATAAAGGCGTCTTCGTGGGCGGAAAAAGCAATGTGGGTTTCGTTGAACGATATTCCAGAACTCGCTTTCGACCATAACCAGATTTTAAGTTCCACGTATGAATTGTTGAAGCAAAAGCTTAGCAATGAACCAATTTGCTTTGAAATGCTGGAGCAGCGATTTACCTTGAATGAGTTCCAGCAGTTGTATGAATATGCATTCGATCAAACGCTGGATAAAGCAAATTTCAGAAAAAAAATAAAGCCGCTTCCATTGGTTCCTTCCAACGAATCCCAAAAGAATGTGCGCCACAGGCCTGCCAAATTATTCTCCTTCGATTACGAAAAGTATTCTAGTGCCGTAAAGGACGATAATTTTCAGTTTAAGTTGTAGTTTTTTCGGCAAACAATTACACCTTACACCACCGTTTCTCTTCTCGAAATAGTTGTATTAACCAGTATAAAAATACTTTTTCCGTCTATCGGAATAGGTATAATTAGAATTACTAAACACTTATGGTAGTTTATACTATAATTTAGTTTAAATTAGTAGAACTTTAAAAAAGTAGAATTATGAAAAAAATCATTTCCCTTGGTATTGCATTATTTTTAACTGTTTGCACTACTCTGATAACGGCTCAATCCGGTTTACAACAAATGAATTTACCAGTTACATTCGAAGATGTGACAGTAGATTACGGCGTAATAGGTTTTGGTGGAGCTGAAATTTCCACAATAGCAATTGATCCAACAGATATTACCAACGCGGTAGTTAAAGTTGTGAAAGACGCTACGGCAGCAACTTGGGCCGGAACAACGATTACGGCTCCAGAAGAATTAGGTTTGGCTTCTGAAATTCCTTTAACTGCTGCAAATACTAAAATGACCTTGCGGGTTTGGTCGCCAAATGCGGGCATTCAGGTGCGTTTAAAAATTGAAGAACATGCAGATCCAACGCATTCTTGCGAAACTGGAACGACCGTTACTACAGCTGCAGGATGGCAAAC
>CAIYXD010000495.1 GCA_903930085.1 uncultured Flavobacteriia bacterium | reverse complement strand
GTAAATAATTTATTCCCTGTTTCTTCCGTTGATATTTATTCCCAGCGCTTAAATTCTCAGATTTACGAATCGCTTGTAAAATTGGATGTTTCTTCGATGAAAATTGTTCCATCTATTGCCGAATCTTTTGAAATGAGTGAAGACGGGAGAACGTATACATTCAACATCCGAAAAGGTATACGATTCCATGAAGATGAATGTTTCGAAGGTAAACCGAGAGAAGTTACTGCAAAAGATGTAAAATATGCGTTGGAGTTTGCTTGTTCTGGACTAGCTTTTAACAAGATGAGTTACCTTTTGGTGAACCGAATTGAAGGAGCGGCAGAATTTTATAAAAAATCGGAGAGAAATCTTCCTAAATCTGGTGTGTCTGGAATAAGAGTGTTAAACAAAAGAACAATACAAATTAAGTTGGATGATCCTTTTATCGGATTTGATAAAATTTTGGCGCATACGAATCTTGGTATTTTTCCGAGAGAAGCTTTTGAAAAGTACGGTGCGGATATTACCAAAAATCCGGTTGGAACAGGCCCGTTTATGTTAGATGTTCTGAACGAAAATGGCGTTACCCTAAAACGCAATAATCACTATTGGCGAAAAGATAATCTGGGAAATCAGTTGCCGTTTTTAGACAAGATCGTAATGACTTACGTGAAGGATAAAAAGAGTGAAATTTTAGCATTTAGAAAAAAGGAAATTGACTTGGTCTTAGAAGTTCCTGTAGACTATATCGAAAACATTTTGGGAACCTTAAGAGAGGCACAAAATGGTAAAAATGTAAAACATAAAGTTATTTCTACTGCAAGTATGAGTATAAACTACGTTGCGTTTAACTGTGAAAGTGCCGAATTTAAAAATCCAGCCGTCCGAAAGGCGTTTAATCTTGCAATCAACAGAGATGAAATTGTAGAAAAGTCCTTGTTGGGGGAAGGTTGGCCAGCTAATAATGGATTTGTTCCAAGTATGGATAATTTCGATTATGGCAAAGTAACAGGCTATTCGTACAATGTTATAAAAGCACAGCAACTTTTGGCGCAAGCAGGATTCCCGAAAGGAAAAGGTTTTCCTGTTTTAGAGTTTTATGTGAATGCAATCAATGGATCTTCGGTACATAAAATGTGTATTGGAATTGCGCAACAACTCCAACAAAATCTTGCTATTCGCCTAAAAATAAAGTTGTGTTCACTAGCAGAAAGAGAAAAAGCTATTGCCTCAGGTAAAGCAAAAATTTGGCGTTCCGGTTGGTTGGCGGATTATTCAGATCCGGAGAATTTTTTAAGTTTATTTTACAGTGGTAAAAACCTAACAAATTCAGCGCAAGTAAATAATTTTAGGTTCCGCAACGCAGTATACGATGCTTTATTTGAAGCTGCTTTAAAAGAATTGGACGAACAAGATCGAAATGATTTGCTGTCAACATGTGACCAAATGATTATCGATGAAGCACCAGTTATGCCGATTATGACGGATGATTTCATGGTTATTATCAATACGCGCATTCAAGATTTTAAAACCAATTCCATGGAAAACTTGGATTTTTCTGAACTGTTTATTCGCGAGCCACTTTCCACAAAGAAATAATTTTTCTATCGCATCTCAATGGATAACCTTTAGGTGTAAAGTATATCGCGCACAATCTCAAGCGATTTTTGCACGTCGAATTTAGGAATGTGTAGTTTATAATAGAGCAGCAGCGTTTCCAATGTTTCTTGCTTTGTTTCTTTCGTAAACCCTTCCG
>CAIYXD010000494.1 GCA_903930085.1 uncultured Flavobacteriia bacterium | reverse complement strand
TGTTATTTCCGTAATCCCAATTTCAGTAGCTTTTTCCAAAAACCATTCTAATCGGTCGTTGTTTTTTGTCGGTGCTATAGCAATATGAATCGAGTAGGAGGGTGCAGCAACTTCTATTCGGGAAATGATTTCTACTACACATTTTTTTGGGTTTGCATCGGTAATTTTCGCTGTAAATTCAATTCCTGTTCCATTTAACAGTAGGATTTCATTTCCTTCTTTAAGACGAAGCACGCGACAAGCATGTTTCGATTCTTCCTCCGAAAGAGTATGGAATTCCTGCTTGTAGGATATGGTTGGGTCGTAGAATAAATGCATCAATATAATAATCGGTAAACCATTTCTTTCATTAAGTCACTCTGTGAAAACGCACCAGTATTGCCAACACCTTTCGATTTTAGATCGTATTCGTGCAACACGGCAATGTTAATCGCAATTTTTTTTGGATTGTATATTTTTGTTGCTTGGACTAAATTGGAAGCCACAAACGGGTGAATTTTCAATGCCGTAGCAACCGCATCCTTCGATTTGTTTGGAAGAAAATGTATGCGCATCAACTGGGTGTAAAACTTAAAAACAGTCGCTATGACCACAATAATATCTGTTGCTTTGGTGTTGTGTTCAAAATAATGCACGATCTGAAAAACTTTCGGGACATCGCGAATTGCCAGCGCATTGGTTAATTCAAAAACATTGTAATCTTTGGAAACTCCAATATTTTCCTCAATATGAATATCGTTTATGGTGGTGGATTTCTCCAATAAAAGCGTAAGTTTTTCAACTTCTTTTACAATTCTACCGATATCACTACCTAAAAATTCAGCCAGCAACATACTTGCTTTTGGCGTAATCCCAAATCCTTGGGTCCGGATATATTTTGTGATCCAGTCAACCAACTGGTATTCTTTGATTTTTTCTGATTTAAAAACAACCCCATTTTTTGCGGCAAATTTCATGAGCTTTTTGCGCGAGTCAAATGTTTTGTATTTATAATTGACAACGAAAATAGTGGTTTCTGATGGTGCTTCAAAATAGGATTCTAGCTCATCCATCAGCTTAAAATCTTGCGCTTCTTTCAAAACTACCAATTTTCTGGCTGCCATCATTGGATAATTTTTTAGTTCCGACATCAAACCCAAGGGTTCAACATCTTTTCCATAAACAATTACCTGGTTGAAATCGCGTTCGTGCTCTTCCAAGGCATTTTCTACTATTGCGCGGGTAATCTCATCAATAAAAAACGGTTCTTCGCCATGTAGAAAATAAATTTTCTCTAGCTTTTTGGCATTGATATCTTTTAGGATGAGTGCGTGATCCATGAATTAATTTCGATAAATTAGTTATGTTTTTCCCAAATTTGAACGAGTTCAACCAAGGTGTCAACCGAACGCTGCATGTCTTGAATGGAAACGTATTCGTGCTTCGAATGAATCGCCATTTCTCCCGTAAAAATATTTGGACAAGGCAAGCCCATAAAGGATAAACGCGATCCATCTGTTCCTCCGCGAATAATAGTTGGTTTTGCAACAATTCCAGCTTTTTCCATCGCCTGAATGGCATAATTTGCAACGAAAGGAACGGAGCGCAAAACTTCTTTCATGTTTCGGTATTGTTCGCTTACTTCAAATTCATATACTGCGCCATTATATTGCTCCATGACCATTTTTAGAATCGACTCCAAGCGGTTTTCAAATTCCATCAAATTTTCGGTAATATGGTCACGAATAATAAAAGTGATCGTTGCTTTTTCCAATCCGCCTTCAATCGACATTGGGTGCACAAATCCTTCTCTATCTTGCGTTGTTTCTGGTGACCATTTATCTTTTGGCAACGCGGTAATAAATTCCGAAGCAATTTTCACTGCATTTACCATTTTGTTTTTTGCATAGCCTGGATGTGCGCTAATGCCATGGATTGTAACTTTCACAGCGTCTGCAGAGAAGGATTCGTCTTCAATTTCGCCGCGTTTTGCGCCATCCAGCGTATAACCGTAATCTGCGTTCAGTTTTTTCATATCCAAATGTTCTACTCCTCGACCAACTTCTTCGTCTGGTGTGAACAATATCCGGATAGGACCGTGAACGATTTGTGGATTGTTAACGATGTAATGCGCAAAATCCATGATTATCGCAATTCCAGCTTTATCATCCGCGCCAAGAAGCGTTAAACCACTAGCAGTGATAATATCATCGCCAATTTTTTCTTTTAGATAAACATGTTTTTCTGTCGTAATAACTTGATTTTTATCGTCCGGTAAAACAATTGGTTCGCCAGAATAATTGCGGTGAATAAGCGGTTTCACGTCCGTTCCACTGCAATCTGGCGCTGTGTCCATATGGGAACAAAAACAAATTGTCGGCAAATCTTTCGTTGCACTATTGGAAGGAATCGTAGCAAAAACATATCCCCACTCATCCATTTCTACTTCTTCCAATTCCATTTCCTGAAGCTCTTTTAGAAGTACTTTCCCAAGATCTTTTTGTTTCATGGAAGATGGGAAGGAAGTAGAATTTGGATCTGCCGTTGTATCTATTTGTACATATCTGATAAAGCGTTCTTCGACCGTGTAGTTCTTTTCTTGCATACTCATTCTTTGAGTTCAAATTTAAGAAAATGTTTGCGTAAAACAGATGGGTATTCCAATGAATTTTTATAAAGTTTTACAATAAAAATGGCGAATGTTATTTTGTTTAAGCGGTTTATTATTAACTATTTAACATTTTTGGATGGCTAAGTTGTTCACATTGTTACATCTAAAAAAATGGCACAAAAAAAATGCTGCTCATCGGAACAGCATTTTCACTTCTAACAAATTTGTTTAGAATATTTCGTTTGCAGAAAAGTGAAATTCACCTTCGATTGCAGCGTTTTCATCTGAATCAGAACCATGAACAGCATTTCTACCTTTTGCTTCTGCGTAATACTTTCGGATTGTTCCTTCCGCTGCATCTGCAGGATCTGTAGCA
>CAIYXD010000493.1 GCA_903930085.1 uncultured Flavobacteriia bacterium | reverse complement strand
TGTTTCGTTGAATTTGAAATACTGTGAAGGTTTGTGCGGTACTTTTTCCTGTCTTTCTTCGAGCATTTCAACCAACTGCAATTTCAACATTTTTCGTCTGAAATTTCTTTTATCCAACTCTCTACCTAATATCGCTTCGTATAATTTCTGCAGTTGTGAAAGCGTAAATTTTTCTGGCAGCAAATTAAAACCAAGCGGTTGGATTCTAATCTTGTTCTTTAATTTTTTCAAAGCAGTTTGCAAAATATCAGAATGGTCAAACGCCAATTCATCAATTTCATTCAATGGAATCCAAGCAGCAGATTTTGCAAAAGAGGAAGCTTGCGGCGCGTACTCATGAATGTTTACAAGGGAAAAATAAGCTATTGTAATCACTCGAGCATCCGGTTCTTCCCGAACGGCGCGTAGCCATTTTTTATCCGCTTCCTTGTTTAATCTATCCGTATCACCAAATGCACCAACTTGTTCCAGAAAAATAGTTTGCAAACCCGTTAATTCGAAAAGAACCCGATTGGCCGCAATATCCAAATTTTCTCCTTCGTATATTAAATCCCCAGGAAGCGTTAAAATCTGCTTTTCCGAATCCGAAATTGACCGCTCAATTACCAGAACTTTTAACTGATTAAGGTCAAATCCAAAGATTACACAATCCACTGAAATTCGAGGATTTAATTCCAAATTATTTTTAGACGACATATTATTCAAGGACATACTCAAAGGTAAAAAAGAATTTTATATATTCGCAAAGTGTAAGTGTGACACTTTGTAAATAATTTGAAATGATATTAATTGTTGATAGCGGTTCTACCAAAAGTGATTGGGTGGTAGTAAATGGTTCAGAAAAAACCTATCTTTCTACTATGGGATTGAACCCATTCTTTCATTCGGAAGAGATTGTAGTTGCTGCGGTAGAAAATAATTCGGAGCTTTTTTCCATTCGAAACGAAGTGAGCGAAGTCCATTTTTATGGCGCTGGTTGTTCATCCGATTCCCTAAAAGCAATTATTCAAAGGGGTTTACAACGCGTTTTTGTAGCTGCAAAAATCACGGTAGATCACGATCTAACAGCTTGCGCATATGCAACTTACGAAGGTGAACCTGCAATTTCCTGTATTATTGGAACTGGTTCAAATTCATGCTATTTCGATGGAATTAGTGTAAGTGAAGAAGTACCGGCGCTGGGCTATATTCTTGGCGACGAAGGCAGCGGTTCTTATTTCGGGAAAAAATTAATCGCTAGTTACTTGTACAACAAATTGCCAGAACACATCCATACTTCCTTTTTCACAGAGACAAAACTTACAAAAGATGAGATTGTTAGACGTGTTTACATGGAATCGGATGCCAATGTATTTCTCGCATCTATGATGAAGTTCATCATCAAACACAACGAAGATCCATTCATCAAGAACATGATTTTCGAAGGGTTTAAAGATTTTGTTGAAATACATGTGCTTTGTTATGCTAACTACACAGAAATTAAAACCCATTTTGTTGGTTCAATTGCCCATTTATTCCAAAATGAATTGGCGGAAGCCTGTGCTTTTTACAGTGTGAATTTGGGGAAAACGATTCAAAAACCAATCGATGGACTTTTGAATTACCACCATCAGAAATTAAACGCCTAGTAGTTAATCGAATAATTGAAAGAGGGGAAATAAAAAGCCGAGGTGCAGTAAACCGTTACTTTTGAAATCTCTTCATGAAATAAATTTTTAAACTTTTTAAGCTGTATTACCCATTTCCGATACACTCCAGCTATACTATTTTTAAATTTGAAAAAAAATCACTGTT
>CAIYXD010000492.1 GCA_903930085.1 uncultured Flavobacteriia bacterium | reverse complement strand
TGCAAAAACCACAGGAATCCGATATTTTCTTCTTTCCTGTGGTTTTTTTATGTTTTATACTTTAAACTTTTTATAGTTTAAATCGGATCTTCCTCGAAGTGTAATTCTTTTGCTTTCTTTTTGGATAATTTTGAAAGAATTCTATCGACTGTGTAATACATCATTGGTACGACAATAATTGTCAGGAACATGGAACTGGTCAAGCCACCAATCAATACCCAAGCTAAACCATTTTTCCATTCTGCACCAGAACCGGATGCTGTTGCAATTGGAATCATTCCAACTACCATCGCGATGGTTGTCATCAAAATTGGTCGCATTCGTTCTTTTACAGCTTCTAAAAGCGCATTGTACGTTGATTTCCCTTCGCTTTTCAAGTGGTTGGTGAAATCTACAATCAAAATAGCATTTTTGGCGACGAGTCCCAGAAGCATAAGCATACCAAGCATCGTGAAAATCCCCATACTAGAAGAAGTTAAGTTTAAAGCTAGTATTGCTCCAACCAAAGCCATTAAAATGGAGAATAACACCACAAACGGGTAAACAAAATTATCGTACAAAGCAACCATAATGAGGTAAACTAAGATCAAACCAATTCCCATCGCAGTTCCCAAAGCACCAAACGATTCTTTTTGCCGTTTTACTTCGCCGCCCCAAAGCATGCGCACGTTTTCATCCAATGGATTTTCTTTCAGGTATTTTTCAATTTCCGCAGAAACTGTTCCAGAAGCCGCTCCCATAACGTAGGAACGAATCGTTGTATTTGGAATTCTATTTTTCCGTTCCAACGAGCCATTGCCATTCTCTACAGAAATCGCTGCAAATTCACTCAGGCGCACCTGTTTTCCATCGTTTGTGAGGAAAGTCATACTTTTTATATCGTCTACATTTTTTCGGTCGAATTTATCCACCATGACACGAATGTCATATTCCTGGCCTTTGTCGTCAAATTGTGTATCGTCATTTCCCGTTAAAGCATTTTGGAGTTGCATACCAACAATTGCTATCGGTAAACCAAGTTGTCCCATTTTCTCTCGGTCAAGTTCAATTCGAACCTCAGGCGTTAAATCATCGGTTGAAATAGTCGGATCTTTTGCTCCTTTAATTCCTAGAATCGCAGTTTTTAGTCGACGCGCTTCTTTCATCAGCAATTCGTTATCCTCCGAGGATAAAAATATCTCAATTGGAGCTTCCTCCGATTCTACCATTCCAATATTGATCGCTTTCACTTCAATTCCAGGATATTTATCCTCAATTTTCTGTCGAATGGCAGTCATGTACTGCATGGTTGGAATCTCTTTTTGCTTTCCTGGCAGCATTTTTACGGTAAGTTCTGATCTGTTTTCCGAACCAAAAGATGCCGCACCCATTCCAGAGCTTGGTCCTCCGACATTTGCAAAAACAATTCCTACAACATCTTTTTGTCCAACAATCATCTGCTCAATTTCTAAGGTCGTAGCATTATTTTCCTCAAAAGTTGTGCTTTTATCGTATTTCAATTTGATCATGAATTTTCCTTGATCTCCCTGCGCAACGAATTCCTGTCCCACAATTCCAAGTCCCATCGTTGCCATACTTCCAAAGAAAATAACCAGAACTGCAATTCCTGCAATTATTTTATGGCGCAACGACCAAGCGACTAATTTCACGTATTGATCTGTAAAAATGGTTACACGGCGTTCAAACCAAATTAAAAAAGCCTGAACAGGTTTCTTCGGATTTAAGTCAACTTCTTTTGCAAAGCGGGAAGCCAACCAAGGTGTCAAGGTGAAACAAACGAGCAGCGACATCAACGTTGAAACCACCACCACAGTAGAGAATTGTTCAAGAATATCGGAAATTGTTCCTTCAATAAATATTACAGGCGAGAATACCACCACATCCACCAAAGTTATTGCCAAGGCGGTAAATCCAATTTCATTTCTACCATCTAAAGCAGCTTGTCGTCTATTTTTCCCCATTTGAAGGTGGCGGTAAATATTTTCTAGAACCACAATCGAGTCATCCACCAAAATACCAATCACCAACGACATTGCGAGTAAGGTCATTAAATTCAATGTAAACCCAAGCAGGTACATCGCAACAAAAGTCGTAATTAACGAAGCTGGAATTGCAATCAATACAATAAATGCATTTCT
>CAIYXD010000491.1 GCA_903930085.1 uncultured Flavobacteriia bacterium | reverse complement strand
TGCAATAAATCCTCCAAAGAAACCATAAATGATTTTCCCTTTTGCAGTTTGCGCCGCCGTTACAGGATCCGTTGCCATAAATACAGCACTAAATGCAAAACCTCCAATTGCTAAATGGGTATAAGCAGGAAGTTCCAAATATGGATTTCCACCGATTAGATTCAATAAAAGTCCCATTACAAGCCCACCTATGAAGAAAGATAAAATAATACGCAGCGAACCAACTCCTGAAAAAATCAGAATCGCAGCTCCAATTAGACATGCGATAACCGATGTTTCACCAATAGACCCCGGAATAGAACCTACCACAGAATCAAAGAGAGAGTAACTCGAAGTATATGCGTCCAGATTTTCAAAAACTGGCTTATCCGACATAAACGAGGCTAGATCTCCCAAAGCTGTTGAACCGGAAACGCCATCCACTTCTTTCCCTGCCATCCAAACTTTGTCTCCAGACATGGAAGTTGGGTATGCAAAGTATAAGAAAGCACGCGCTGTTAATGCAATATTCACGATATTCATTCCTGTTCCACCAAACACTTCTTTTCCGATGATTACAGCAAAAGCAGTTGCAATCGCAACCATCCAAAGCGGCACATCTGCAGGCATTGTAAGAGGAATCAACATTCCAGAAACCAAGAAACCTTCGTGTAAAGAGTGGCCTCTAAACATTCCGAAAATAAACTCAATTAACAAACCAACACCATAAGAAACCACGATTAGCGGTAAAACTACTTTTAGTCCTAATAAAATTTTTGTGCTTTGATCCGCCCAAAAAATCAAATCGCGATTACCTTGTTCTGCAACTATTGCCCAGTGTCCGGTATTATAAATCCCAAACAATAAACATGGAATAAGCGCAATAATTACGGTCATCATGGTACGTTTCAAGTCTACACCATCTCGGATGTGTGCACCTTTTACCGTAACTGTTTTTGGCGAAAACGCAAATGTTGAAAGCGTTTCAAACAATGGGTTCCATTTCTCAAGTTTTCCTCCCTTGACGAAATTTGGTTCCATTTTATGTAAAATATTTTCTAAGAATTTCACTGTAAAGAATTTTTAAATATTACATGCACTCTTCCCCTATCAAGTCCAGGCCTTGACGGATTTTATCTTGAATATTGATTTTTGTTGTACAAACATACTCGCACAATGCAAAATCTTCTGGCGCTACTTCGTAGATTCCGAGATTCTCCATTCCGTCGATGTCATCTGTTATTGCAGCTTTAACCAATTGCATTGGGAAAATATCAAACGGGAACACTTTCTCCAATTCACCAGTTACCACAAATGCCCGTTCTTCGCCATTTGTATTGGTATCCAATCTGAATTTCTTTTTTGGCGTTAAAAAAGTCGGAAACAATCTTGAATTAGAGAATTTATCAAACCCAAGTCCTAGCCATCCTGTGGTTAAGAAGAACTTGTATTGGTCTCCTTCTGGAAGTAACGTTACTTGATTTGCATAAAAACCAAGATGGCCATCCGCATCAATTTTATCACCAGTTAAAGCGTTTCCACTGATCACACGAACTTTTCCTTCTGTTTTTACTGCATCCTTTAAAAGCGCGGATATATTCGCTCCGATAATCGTTTTGTAGTATTTTGGAGCAATTGCTTCAGAGCCAGTAAGTGCAATTGTTTTATGCGCATCGAACTTTCCGGTATTAAAATACCTTCCAATGATTGCAACATCTTGTGCATTCACCGTCCAGATAAATTCTCCTTTGTTGATTGGATCAATGTGGTGAATTTGCGGTCCAACATTACCGGCTGGATGCTTTCCTGAAATTTTGTTGATTTGAACACCTTTCGCGTGCTCGAATTTTGCATCGTTTGCCGTTTTTGTGTTCAACGTCAGGTGCACTTTTCCCGCGGTAAGTTTCGCCAAAGCGTCCAAACCGACCTGGAAATCTGCATCTTGTCCATGCATGGAGTAGTTAAAATCTGCAGCTAAAGGAGCGCTATCAAAAGCAGAAATAAAAATTGCTTTTGGAGCGTTATCTTGCACCGCAACAATATCCAATGGGCGCTGTTTCACAAATGGCCACAAACCTGCAGCGAGCATTGTTTCCTTCACCTCATCTCCAGACATTGTTGTAATATCCTTCATTGGAGTTTCCAAGAACTCTTGCGTTGCATCTACAGCTATCAAGATTTCTATAATCTTGCGTTTCTCGCCGCGCACAACCGCCTGAATAGTTCCACTAAGTGGTGAAACGATTTTCACAGGTTCATTGTACTTGTTGCAGAAAATTACTTCGCCGGCTTTTACATGACTTCCTTCTTTGGCAACCATTTTTGGCGTCATTCCGTGAAAATCGGATGGCTTCAACGATATCGTCGTTGGCAATGGCAAGGTAACAGTTACCTTTTCCGCATCACCTAATAATCTAATATCCAAGCCTTTCTTGAGCTTAACTGTCTTCGACATGTTTTAAAGCGTTTTAATAAGTGGGGTAAAATTATAAAATTCCGAGCGTTTGGGGGGAATTAATAATAATTTAATGAGGATTTTTTTAATTTAGAACAATTCTAAATAATTTATATTGGTATTGAATTTAGTTAATTATTATTTTGTTTAAATGTTAAATTTAATGGATGAGTAAAACTCTTTTCTTTGTAATTTGTTTTTATTTAAATAATGGCTTAATTTTCGAAACTGTAAACAGACAAACGAACGACCATGGAAACAGCAATTACCGAGGGAATAGAAATAACCGTTGACACGAACTTCCGATCTGATTTTTCCTCAATCCCGGAAAACGTATACTTTTTTAATTACCGAATTACTATTCAAAACCATAATAATTTCGATGTGCAATTGCTAAAAAGAGATTGGTACATCTTTGATTCCTTGAACGATACGAGTTTTGTCAGTGGTGAAGGTGTTGTTGGTGAGCAACCACTTTTAAAACCAAGTCAAAATTTCACGTATACAAGTGGTTGTGAATTACAATCCGAGATTGGATACATGAAGGGATTTTATACATTTAAAAACTTGAACAATGGGGAATTTTTCCAAGTTTTCATTCCAAAATTCAAACTAATCTACCCGCCAAAACTGAATTAAGTTGAAACTTAAATAATTTTTTTTCTATAGAAGGCTAAAAATACCAAGGCAATCGCGCACAGAGAGAAGATAGTATACAGCACGTATTTTTGAAATCTCTGAGCGGCAATAGTTTCTGCTAGTATTTGTGCTTCTTTTTTATCGTATTCTTCTCTCTCCAAAGATTCAACTATTTCAATAATATCCCGATCCCTCGTATTCAATTCAGAAACTTCTGAATAATATTTTTTCTGCAGGGTAATATATCCCTCCATTTTTTGAACTGCTATTTCGAATTTATTAGCCATTTTATCTATCTTGATCAAAGAAAGTAACACTTCCATTTCCTCTTTTAACAGATTATTTTCTTCGCAATATGCTTTGCATTTTTCATAATATAGGGCTGCAGTTTGAAAATCACCAATTTCTGAATAGTATTCACCCAAGTTAAAATAACTCTCTGAAATGGAACGGACATTTTTTGTTTTCAGTCGGATTTCTAAAGATTTATTGAAATAATTTAATGCCTCTTTCTGGTTTCCTTCCTGAAAATAAACGATTGCCATATTCGTATAGGCATGCGCTATTTGCGCAATTGCATTCGAAGCAAATCCATAATAAGCACTTTTTCTAAACAACTCTTTTGAAAGGGAAAATTTTCCTTTACCACTTTGAATAGCGCCAAGTAAAGCATAAGCATTGGATACAGATTCCAACTTTTTCATTTTTTTTGCTTGGTTTTTATAGTGGTTAAGTATCGCTGTAGCCTTTGTGGTGTTGCCCATATCGATATAGGCTTGAGCCAAGTTTACTTCAGCTAAAAAAGCAGAGGTTGGATCTGGCGATTTTTTTCCGCATTTAAGCGATTTCAAGTAATACTTTTCTGCAACATGGGGTTTTGAAAAGTATAAATAACCATTTCCAATTTCGTTCAAGGTTTCCGTTTGTAGAATATAATTCTCCTTTTTGGCGAAATAAACATTTGCTGCCTTCAGGTACTCTATTCCTTTTTCCTGGTTTCCAGTGCGAATCAAATAAGTACCAAGAGAGCGTTTGCCGACGTTTATTGCAAAAGGATTCCCTCCCTTTACGCCAAGACGGTAAATATACAGCCCATCCAATTTAAGGGAATCCAAATCATTTCGCATGTATAGATTCCAATTTTCTAACGAAATTTGAACTGCTGCCTGAATTTTTGCTTGAGCGTTCGATTTGGAAGTAAATTCGCCCTCTTGAGCGAAACTAAAAAATCCAAAAAGTAGAAGACACATTGTAAGTTTAATATTTTTCTGTTTCATGCGATTGAAAATGGCTAATTGTAATTAACTTCATTGCAAGGATAACAAACAAACGTTAACTTTGCAAAAAAAATATTTCTTATGTCAAATGCCATATTCCAAGTTCCTATCGCTATAAATGAGCCTGTACGGTCGTATGCACCGGATTCAACTGAACGCACTAATTTGCTCCGAAAATACCATGAAATGTACAACCAGAGCGAGATAGATGTTCCAATGTATATTGGTGGAAAAGAAGTGAGAACTTCCTCTAAAAAGCCTTTAACTGCTCCGCATGATCACCAAAAAGTTTTGGGTCACTACAATGTTGGAGAAGCTGTGCATGTGCAACAAGCTATTGATGCAGCGCTTGCAGCAAAGGAAGCATGGGCTAATTTACCTTGGGAAGATCGCGCGGCAATCTTTTTGAAAGCAGCGGATCTCTTGGCAGGACCATTTCGAGATAAAATGAACGCTGCAACGATGTTGGCGCAATCTAAAAATGTTTTTCAAACAGAAATTGATGCCGTGTGTGAATTGGTAGATTTTTTCCGATTCAACGTGCAATACATGACGCAGATTTATAAAGAACAACCAGAATCGTTGCCTGGAATGTGGAACAGACTGGAATACCGTCCGTTGGAAGGATTTGTATTTGCGTTAACGCCATTTAACTTTACTTCCATCGCAGCAAATTTATGCGCAGCTCCAGCAATGATGGGGAATGTGGTTGTTTGGAAACCAGCAGAAACGCAAATATATTCAGCACAAGTAATCATGGAATTATTCAAAGCTGCGGGAGTTCCAGATGGCGTAATAAATATGGTTACCGTTAGTGGACAAGTTGCTGGAGAAGTTATTTTCAAAAACAAGCATTTTGCTGGACTTCACTTTACAGGATCGACAAATGTTTTCAGACAACTATGGAAAAATATCGCCTTGAATCTTGATTCTTATCGCTCTTACCCAAGAATTGTTGGAGAAACGGGTGGTAAAGACTTTATCATGGTTCATAAATCTGCCAATGCTGCAGAGGTTGCAACAGCAATGTCGCGAGGTGCTTTTGAATTTCAAGGACAAAAATGTTCTGCGGCTTCCAGAGCTTATATTCCATCGAATATCTGGCCTGAAGTAAAACGCATATTTGTTGAACAAGTTTCTTCTTTCAAGATGGGATCTCCAGAAGACACATCCAACTTCATAAATGCGGTAATTGATGTGAGAGCTTTTGATAAAATTGCTGGTTACATTGACTATTGCAAATCTCACAACGATGCGGAGATAATCACCGGTGGAAATTACGATAAATCTAAAGGATATTTCATCGAACCAACTGCGGTTGTTACTACTGATCCAAAATTCAGAACGATGTCGGAAGAAATCTTTGGTCCTGTTTTAACTATCTATGTTTACGACGAAAATAAATTTGAAGAAACATTGGCTATTTTAGATGAAACTTCGGAATATGCATTAACGGGTTCTATCATTTCAAATGATCGCTACGCCATAAATCTTGCAACAAAACGTCTTGAAAACGCTGCTGGTAATTTTTACATCAACGATAAGCCAACAGGCGCTGTTGTCGGACAGCAGCCATTTGGCGGAGCTAGAGGTTCTGGTACAAATGACAAAGCTGGTGCAGCAATGAATTTAATGCGCTGGGTTGCCGCTAGAACAATTAAAGAAACATTTGTTCCACCAACAGATTATAAATATCCATTTTTAGGATAAATACTAGTCGTTCAAATAATAAAAGCTATTTTTAAAACGCTTTCTTCGGAAGGCGTTTTTTTTAAACTAAT
>CAIYXD010000490.1 GCA_903930085.1 uncultured Flavobacteriia bacterium | reverse complement strand
GCCTAATTGGACTCCTGGTGAAGCGAAAGGTAAAAAAGCTAGAACCCGTTGTAGATTACCAATTAACTTTACAATTAATTAAGAACATTATATTCATAAAAAAATTCCCTTCATTTCAAATGGAGGGAATTTTTTTTTGGGGTTACTTTAAGTAACTTATCTATTTAATAAGAAGATGAGGCGCCTCCAATATTTTCTATTGGATGCCAAGTTGTTTTAACTTCTTGCGTATCCGAAATCAAATACAAATCTTGCGAATTACTTTCCATCCAATCTTTTCTTTGAGGAATAATGCGTTTCACATTCAAAACAGCACCTTCTTGGATACTTTTTAGTGCTTCTGTGTCATTTCCGCCATAAACCAAAGCATTGACATCCATGTGCGTTGCAAGTACGTTGTTCAATTCCAAATTTGTTCCGGTTAAAATATTCACTACGCCACCTGGAAGGTCAGAAGAATTAAGCACCTCTGCAAAGGTTATGGCGCAAAGCGGTAAATTTTCCGATGCAACCACAACGCATGTGTTTCCACCACAAATAACTGGCATAATTAAAGAAACCAAGCCAATCAAAGCGCTTTCTTGTGGCGTTACAATCCCAACAACTCCAGTTGGTTCAACTACGGAGAAATTGAAATGCGAAGAAGCTACAGGGTTAACCGAACTAAGAATTTGCTGGTATTTATCGCACCAACCTGCGTAATATACAATTCTATCAATCGCTCGTGTTACTTCTGTTTCAGCGGCTATTTTTGTAGAGCCCTGTGCGAGTAACTCGGAAATGAATTGTTCTCGGCGACCTTCGAGCATTTCAGCAATTCTATATAGAATTTGCCCCCTGTTGAAGGCCGTTCTCTCCGACCAACCTCCAAAAGCTTTTCTTGCTGCAACAACTGCATTTCTAACATCCTTTCTGGAACTTAAGCAAATATTACCCAGTGGTTTTCCCTTTTTATCTGCAGGCGAATAATACCTTCCTGATTCCGTGCGAGGAAATTGTCCTCCAATGTATATTTTATATGTTTTTAAAACTTCCAACCTGCTCATATTAACTTAGTTTTACATAAGAATTTAAACCGTGAACGCCACCTTCTCTGCCAAATCCACTTTCTTTGTACCCTCCAAAAGGAGAAGTTGGATCAAACTTATTGTATGTATTCGCCCAGATAACTCCCGCTCTCAATTTACTTGTCAAATTAAAAATCCGTGACCCTTTGTCTGTCCAAACGCCAGCAGCTAGTCCAAAAGGTGAATTATTTGCTTTTTGAATAACCTCATCTACCGTTCGAAATGTTTGAATGGTTAAAACAGGCCCAAAAATCTCCTCTTGCGCAATTATACTAGATTGTGCCACATCCAAAAATAAAGTAGGTGGAAAATAGAACCCTTTTTCCGGCAACGTGCATTTCGGCTGGTACATTTCCGCACCTTCTTGAAGGCCAATTTTCACATATTTTTGAATTGTTTCCAATTGTGCTTTCGAATTAATTGCACCAATATCTGTGTTTTTATCCAATGGGTTCCCGATATACAAGGAATCCATTCGCGCTTTTAGTTTAGCGATTACTTTGGTTGCAATGGATTCTTGCACATACAAGCGCGATCCAGCACAACAAACGTGACCTTGGTTAAAAAATATCCCATTAATTATACCTTCAACCGCTTGATCGATTGGTGCATCTTCAAAAATAATATTTGCGGATTTCCCTCCTAATTCCAGCGTAGCCTTTTTGTTAGTTCCTGCGATTGCTTTTTGAATGGATTTACCAATATTGGTGGAACCCGTAAATGCAATTTTGTCAATATCCTCATGGTTTACTATCGCTGCGCCAGTATCTCCGTAACCAGTTACGATATTTACAACGCCAGCCGGAAGCCCTGATTCTTCAATAATTTCCGCTAGTTTTAATGCCGTCAAGGAAGTTGTTTCAGCGGGTTTCAAAACCACTGTGTTTCCTGCGGCCAAAGCGGGTGCAATTTTCCATGCAGCCATTAAAAGAGGAAAGTTCCATGGAATAATTTGTCCAGCAACGCCAAGTGGAGAAACAGTTCTATTTGGGAAAGCGTACGCTAATTTATCTGCCCATCCTGCGTAATAAAAAAAATGGTTACAAGCCAAAGGAACATCCAGATCTCTCGCTTCTCGAATCGTTTTACCAGCATCCAATGTTTCAATTACCGCTAATTCTCTAGCTTTTTCTTGCATTAAACGAGCAATTCGAAAAATATACTTCGCTCTTTCCGAAGCGGGCATTATTGACCAAACTTCTGTATATGCTTTACGTGCAGATTTTACCGCTTTATCCACGTCATCGGCTGATGCGTGTGCAATTTCAGCAAGAACTTCTTCATTTGCAGGATTAATCGATTGAAAATACTTACCACTTGAAGGTTTTACCCATTTCCCATCGATAAAAAGGTCGTATTGTTTTTTCAGATGGATATGCGAAGTGCTTTCTAACGATGGTGAATAATTCCATTCCACACTTTCCGCAATCTCTTTTTTATTTTTTGCCATACTTTTAATCCATTGAAAAATAATCGGAAGATTGGTACACGCCTGTCTCCAACTTCATGATTTGCATTAATACATCGTTTGCCAGGCTGCTAGCGCCAAAACGAAACCATTCGTTGGATAACCATTTGTTTCCCAGTACTTCTTTTACCATAACTAAGTTGTGCAAAGCAAGTTTGGATGTTGAAATTCCACCGGCGGGCTTCATTCCAATCCTAATTCCGGTAGCATCGTAGTAATCCTTTATTGCCATTAGCATGGTATACGTAACTTGCATTGTTGCGGCAGGCTGAATTTTACCTGTGGATGTTTTAATAAAATCTGCACCTGCATAAATTGCTATATCGCTGGCTTTTCGAACGTTGTCTAAAGTTGCCAATTCTCCTGTTTCAAGGATTACTTTCAAACGGGCATTTCCACACAATTCCTTTATCGTTGCAATTTCATCAAATACGTATGCATATTCACCACTTAAAAATTTTCCGCGTGAAATAACCATATCTATTTCATCTGCACCTTCATCGACGGCAAATTTTGTGTCCCGTATTTTAACATCCAATGGCGCTTGTCCGCTTGGAAATGCAGTAGAAACAGAAGCAACATTTACACCTGAATTTAGGAGTGCATTTTTTGCTGTTCGCACCATTGTTGGATAAACACAAACTGCGGCGACAGATGGAAGTCCGGAAAAAGCCTCGTGCAAGTGTTGGGCTTTATAGCACATTTGGCGCACTTTTCCCGGAGTGTCTTTTCCTTCAAGTGTTGTGAGATCAATCATGCTCAACACCATTTTTAAACCTTGAAGTTTTGCTTCGTTTTTTATGCTTCTAGTTTGAAATCGGGCAACCCGTTCTTCCACTCCAACTTTATCAACTGCAACGTGCGTAATAGATTCCAGATTAAAATTTCCTTTTCGTGTTTTTTTATCTTTCATGGTTTGCAATTTCCTTGCGATTTGTTTTTATTACAATTGGCCATCCGAGTGATAGATTCCATTTTTAAATACTTTCACTTTTAGTAGAATTCCGTCTTTATCATATTCGTAGACTTTTCCTTCCCAAAGAATTCCATTTTTAAAATTTCCATCCTGCCAAATTTCATTGTTTAGGCTATATACTTTGTTGTAACCATTTGGCTGAAATTTAATTCCATTTGTTCGTGGAGAAGTGATTTTTGGAGCTGTTTCTCCTTTAACCTCAGGAATTGCTGCTTGCTCGATTTGTTTTACAGCTACTTTTTCCTCAAACTTCGTTACTTCGCCATTTTCGCCATAAAACAAGATTTCTTTAATCGTTCCATTTTCAAGGTAGCGAACCGCTTTACCTTTCGGAACTCCGGCTATAGCGCTATATTCGAATTCCAACTGTCCATTCGGATAAAAATATTTTACAGAACCTTGTTCTTTCCCTTGGTCATTTAAATTTGCTTCGTATTCAATTTTACCATTGTCATGAAATCTTTTTAGGGAATCTCGGTATAAATTTCCAGAAAAATTCCCTTGTTCCATTACTTTACCATTTGGAAAATACTTATAATATGTCCCTTGCGGGCGGTTATTGCTGTATTCACCTTTCAATTTCGGTGTTACTCCATCTTGGTAGTATTTTATCCAAACACCTTCTTTTCGATTGTTTTTATAAACGCCCTCCTCGATTTTACCATTTGCAGGAAATCCTTCTTTCGGTCGATCTTTACCAAGATATACCCATTTCCCTTGTTTTTTTCCATTAATATCTTTAAAATTTATTGTTTCATCTCCATTCGTTTGAGCATAAACACTTGAAATCGTTAGAAATGAAAAAAAAACAGAGAGAAAAAAAACCAATCTATGCATAGGAATTTTCGTTTGAAAAATAAAAACCAAAAGTAGTTTTATAACTCGTAAAACTGAAACAAGTTTAACAGATAAGAAAAATAGAACAATTCTTTCTAAAAACAAAATTATCTTAAAAACCTTCCAATTAGAAAATGTAAAATAAATATAAAAGATATAATTACGTTTTTTTCAAGTTTTTCTGATTAAAAAAAACTGTATTGACAATTTATTTTAAAAGATCTGTATTTACATTTTCAATCATCACTTTTACCAGTTCGGATGTACTGTAGTTCTCCTTCCAGCCCCAATCTTTTCGTGCTGCAGAATCATCGATAGATTTTGGCCAGCTATCTGCGATTGCCTGGCGAAAATCAGGCGCATAACTTATTTTAAAATCAGGAATATAATTGTTGATTTCAGATGCCAATTCCTTTGGTGTAAAGCTACAACCGGATAAATTGTATGCAGAACGTATTTTCACAGCTGCCTTTGGAGCGTCCATCAATTCAATCGTCGCGCGGATTGCATCTTCCATAAACATCATAGGCAAACTCGTGTCTTCTTTCAAATAGCAAACGTAAGGAACATTTAATTTAGCCTGATAAAAGATATCCACTGCATAATCTGTCGTTCCACCTCCAGGAAGACTCGTATAAGAAATCAAACCAGGATACCGAATACTTCTTACATCTACATCAAATTTTGCATGGTAATATTCGCACCATCTTTCACCTGCTAGTTTTGAAATCCCATAAACGGTAGAAGGTTCCATCACTGTATATTGAGGCGTATTGTCTCTTGGAGTTGTTGGACCAAAAACAGCAATTGAACTCGGCCAAAAAATCTTATCGATGTGTTTTTCTTTCGCAAGATTTAGAATAGTAAACAATCCTTCCATATTTAGTTTCCATGCGAAATCAGGATTTTTTTCTGCTGTTGCAGATAACAAAGCCGCTAATAAATATACTTCTTTGATTTCGTTTTCGATTATATATTCTCGGACCAATGTTTCATCTAAAATATCCATTTTACAATACGGGCCACCTTTCAAAACTTCGGGGCAATCGACTTTTAAATCCGCAGCAATAACATTTTCTGCGCCTTTAATTTCTCTTAACTTCAACACTAGCTCAGTACCAATCTGGCCACATGCTCCAATTACAATTGTTTTCAACATGAGTCTGCTCTCCTAATTATTTACACAAAGTTAAAATTTGCATTGTTTGATGCGGTATTTTATAATTTTTTGTTCGAATAAAATCAAAATCCTGACCATAATCATTTTTTCTTTGGCACAATAAATTTAATTTCGCTTATAAATTTGTAGAATTGTAGTTAATTAACGCATTAACTTCGGTTAAAATTTAAAATTAGGAACGGAGCTTTTTCCCTTTCATACTAGTAACTATTAAAATTATAAGCATGCCATTTTATAATAAATTGGGCAATATACCGCACAAAAGACATACGGTTTTCAGAAGACCATCTGGAGAAATTTACCACGAGCAATTATTCGGAACCGTTGGTTTTGACGGAATGTCAACTTTAATGTACCATCTAAATCCTCCAACAGTAGTAAAGGAAAGAAGAGGTCAAACGAATATTGCCCCAGAAATTGCGCATGAAAAACATTTATCGATGCGCAGTTTTCTTGGATATCAAGTTGAGCCAAAAGAGGATTACATTGAAAGCCGCGTGCCAATTTTAGTGAATTCTGATTGTTATATAGAATTAGCTGCGCCAAAAAAATCAATGACTGCGTATTTTTATAAAAATGCGGATGCGGATGAGATTATTTTCATCCACAGAGGAGAAGGAAAATTACGCACGCAGCTTGGGAATATTGATTTTAAGTATGGCGACTATCTTGTGATTCCTCGCGGCATGGTTTACCAGTTCGAATTCAATGGGTCAGACAATCGTTTGTTTATTGTGCAATCATTTAGTCCAGTATACACTCCGAAACGTTACCGCAATTGGTTCGGGCAGCTACTGGAACATTCACCGTATTGTGAGCGCGATATTCGTCCACCATCTGAATTAGAAACGCACGATGAAAAAGGAGACTTTTTAGTTCGAATTAAAAAACAAGACATCGTATACGATTACGTTTATGCTTCACATCCTTTTGATTTAGTCGGTTGGGATGGCTATAACTTTCCGTATGCATTTTCAATTCATGATTTTGAACCAATGACCGGAAGAGTTCATTTACCGCCGCCAATTCATCAAACATTTGAAACGGCAGGATTTGTTTTATGTTCTTTCGTTCCGAGATTATACGATTACCATCCAGACGCAATTCCAGCGCCATATAACCACAGCAATATTGATTCGGATGAAGTACTTTATTATGTTGATGGTGATTTTATGAGTCGCAATAACATTGAACACGGACAAATTACGTTGCATCCAGCTGGTTTGGTGCATGGGCCGCACCCAGGAGCATATGAAAGAAGTATTGGAAAAAAGGAAACACAGGAATTAGCTGTTATGGTGGATACTTTCAAGCCTTTAAAACTGACGAAAGCCGCAGTTAAAATAGAGGTAGACAATTACTATAAAAGTTGGATTGAGGGAGAACACTAGTAATTTTAAAAAATAGCTGAACAAATGAATTTCAGCGAATTACAAAGCGAATTGAAAAAAAATTAAACATATATGAGTAAGGTAGTAAAGAATGTAGAATACGGATTGGAAAAAATATTTGAAGGAGCGCAAGATTTCCTGCCATTATTGGGGACAGATTACGTGGAATTTTATGTTGGTAATGCAAAACAAGCGGCTCATTTTTATAAAACGGCATTTGGATTTCAATCGCATGCCTATGCAGGATTGGAAACTGGCGTGAAGGATCGCGTTTCTTATGTTTTGAAACAAGATAAAATCCGATTGGTTTTAACAACTGCTTTAACAAGTGAATCTCCGATTGGTGAACATGTTAAAAAACACGGAGATGGCGTTAAAATTGTAGCATTGTGGGTAGAAGATGCCAGAAGCGCTTACGCAGAAACAATGAAAAGAGGTGCGAAATCTTACCAAGAACCTGTTGTATCAACAGATGAAAATGGGGAAGTTGTTACAGCTGGAATTTATACATATGGCGAAACAGTTCACCTTTTCGTAGAACGAAAAAATTATTCCGGTGATTTTCTCCCAGGCTATGTAAAATGGGAATCGAATTACAACCCAACAGCAGTTGGATTAAAGTTTATCGATCACATGGTTGGAAATGTTGGTTGGGGAGAAATGAATACGTGGGTGAAATGGTACGAAGAGGTTATGGGATTTGTTAATTTTCTTTCCTTCGATGACAAACAAATTCATACGGAATATTCCGCTTTGATGTCAAAGGTAATGAGCAATGGAAATGGTAGAATCAAATTTCCAATCAATGAACCTGCAAAAGCAAAAAAGCGATCGCAAATTGAGGAATATCTCGACTTTTATGAAGGGCCAGGAGTGCAACATATTGCAGTTGCGACGGATAATATCATTGAAACAGTTTCTCAATTGAGAGCAAGAGGAATTGAATTCTTATCTGCACCACCGCAGGCGTACTATGATGAAATACCAGTTCGATTGGGTGAGCATATGAAAATGATGAAAGAAGATATTAAAGAACTTCAAAAACTTTCGATCATGATTGATGCGGATGAGGAAGGATATTTATTGCAAATTTTCACCAAGCCAGTAGAAGATCGCCCTACACTATTCTTTGAGATTATTCAACGAATGGGAGCAAGAGGATTTGGCGCTGGTAACTTTAAAGCATTGTTTGAATCTATTGAAAGAGAGCAAGAAAAAAGAGGAACGTTATAATACCCCTCACTAACAATACAAAAAAGTGCGGTAATTTTAAATTACCGCGCTTTTTTTATTCTATCCCTTCTTACCGATTACCACTAAAAAAAGGCACTACACAAATCAATGTATAGTGCCCTAATATTGGAAATTATTCTTTTTTATCGGATAACTTGCAATTTCCGTGTGATAATTTGATCCGCTGCATACACTTGGATTAGGTATTCACCATTTTCAAAATAAGTTGTATTAATAGCTATTTTTGAAGATTTTGGTTCGGCATTATATACCATCTGACCAAGAAGATTTCGTACCTCGATTTTATCGATAGTAAACCCTTTCAT
>CAIYXD010000489.1 GCA_903930085.1 uncultured Flavobacteriia bacterium | reverse complement strand
GAAATTGGAAGCAATAAGATAAAAAAGGTAGCTTTTTTCATGTTTTAATTGTTAGGGATTTTACTACTAAAGCTACAATTATTTTTTAAAACACTGCAATTAATAGCCACCTACACATTCGAAAAATTAGATAGTTTTACTACCTTTGCTGTGGTTAAATTAAAACATTAGAGGATGTCAAAAGAAATTTACATTGTTGCTGCGGCAAGAACTCCAATCGGTTCATTTATGGGTGCATTATCCAGTGTTCCTGCTACTAAACTTGGTTCCATTGCGATCAAGGGAGCTTTGGAAAAAGGAAAAGTTAATTCGGAATGGATCGATGAAGTTTTCATGGGAAATGTTTTACAAGCTGGTGTTGGACAAGCGCCTGCGCGACAAGCAGCACTTGGTGCTGGTTTGGGACAAAACGTTCCTTGTACAACTGTAAACAAAGTATGTGCTTCCGGAATGAAGGCAATTATGCTTGGAACACAATCCATTTTAGCTGGTGACAACCATGTTGTTGTTGTTGGTGGAATGGAAAATATGTCGCAAGTTCCACATTACCTAGACGGAAGAAATGGTGTGAAATTTGGAAACATCGCAATGGTTGATGGTATCACAAAAGATGGATTATTGGATGTATATTCCAATGTTCCGATGGGAAATTGTGCGGAAATATGTGCAAAAGAGCATTCGATAACACGTGAGGACCAAGATAATTTCGCAATTGACTCGTACACGAAATCTGCAGAAGCATGGAAAGCAGGAAGATTCAACGAAGAAGTTGTTCCTGTTGCTGTTCCACAGCGCAAGGGAGATCCAATCAACGTAGTACAAGACGAAGAATTCACCAATGTTTTTTTAGATAAAATTCCAAGTTTACGTCCGGCTTTTGATAAAGAAGGAACGATCACAGCGGCGAATGCTTCTACTATAAATGATGGTGCTTCTGCCCTAATTCTTGCATCGAAAGAAGCGGTTGAAAAATATGGTTTAACGCCAATTGCAAAAGTGATAAGTTATGCAGATGCTGCACAAGCGCCAGAATGGTTTACAACTGCTCCTTCTAAAGCAATTCCAATTGCTTTGGGTAAAGCAGGATTAGCGGCAAGCGATATTGATTTTTGGGAATTAAATGAAGCTTTTGCAGTTGTTGGGATTGCGAATACTAAGATTCTAGGATTAGATCCTTCCAAAGTAGATGTTAATGGTGGTGCAGTTTCATTGGGACACCCACTTGGTAATTCGGGTTCTCGAATCGTAGTAACCTTGATTAACGTTTTAAAACAAAATGGAGGGAAATTTGGTGGCGCTGCGATTTGCAACGGCGGCGGTGGTGCTTCTGCATTGATTATTGAGAATATTTAAACGATAATAAAATACATTGTATGGAAAAGGATGCTGTTGAAGCATCCTTTTTTTTTGTTAAGTATATCCAAGGAAGAGTTCACCATTTTCATTTTTTCCAACGTTCAAGTTGTGGAATCGATCTGGTAGCAAGCCAAGCAAAGAATCTATTCATTCCGTCTTTTTTCATTTCCTGCATACAAAAATACTGCATTTTTTTCGCTGTATCGATTTCAGATGGTGTTAAGAATTTCCCTTTCTCAAAGCACATAGAGCAGTATTTCTTGCTTATCGATCCATCTTTTTCTGTTCCGCCGCCTTTTTTGTCTTTCTTTAACGGGAACCCACAACTTTGACAAAATGTATATTCTTTCATCCTATTTAATTTTAGATTGGTTTAAAAAAATGTCTGTTAATGGGCAATAGTTTTCGTTCGGTCGGATTTTTTTCAGCAATTGCTAATTCTAAGGTAGAACTTTTACGTTTATTTTTAAACTTTTTCGGGTTACTTTTTGAAGGTTTAGAAAGTGGCGTAATCATTACGATTCTATAATAACCGTTTAATATACACCAAACGGCAGCGTCTTTAGTCAAAATTTTGCGTTAGGGATTGTAATGGAAATCCTTTTGTTTTGTTGCAAAAGATTGGAATGGAAAGCCCGACCCGAAGGGAAACGCCAAAAAAAAAGCCGAACAAATGTCCGGCTTCTAGTAGTTGCAAATAGTATTACAACAACATATTTACTGGATTTTCCATAAATCCTTTGAATGTTTGCAAGAATGCAGAGCCTGTTGCGCCATCTACAACTCGGTGGTCGCATGAAAGCGTGACTTTCATCACATTTCCTGGCACTACTTGTCCGTTTTTAACAACTGGAACCTCTTTTATTCCGCCAATAGCTAAAATACAACTATCTGGAGGGTTTACAATTGCCGTGAAGGATTCAATGCCAAACATGCCAAGGTTAGAAATGGTAAATGTATTTCCTTCCCAATCGCTTGGCTGCAATTTTTTATCTTTCGCTTTTTGCGCAAATTCTTTCACTTCCGCACCGATTTGTGTCAATCCTTTTGTGTCTGCAAATCGCACAACTGGAACGAGTAAACCATCTTCTACCGCCACTGCAACACCGATGTGTACGTGGTGATTTCTGCGAATTACATCTCCCAACCAAGAGCTGTTTACATTTGGATTCAATTTCAAGGCCATCGCTACAGCTTTCACAACCATGTCGTTGAAAGAAACTTTTACACCTTCTACTTGGTTCATGGATTTTCTCGCTTTTATAGCGTTATCCATGTCGATATCTAAGGTTAAATAGAAATGTGGTGCTGTGAATTTACTTTCCGCAAGTCTTCGTGCGATTGTTTT
>CAIYXD010000488.1 GCA_903930085.1 uncultured Flavobacteriia bacterium | reverse complement strand
TGTACACGATTATTATTTCATCTCTGTTCTCGTAATTTTTCTCGGAACAATTTTACCGTTCGCCTATTATCTAAAAACCAACCAACCCCAACTTTTTGCTGGGAAACAAACAAAAAATGCACTGCTCGTTTTTTTTAGCTTCAATTTTTTGATTTGTTTTAGCACCGTGAAATTAAAAACAACTGCACGGAAAGGAAGTTACGTAGTTTTAGACAGTGTCATGGTGAACCGGCTAAAATGGTATAATGAAGACAACATCCGCTGGAGAAACTGGAGAGCAATTTCCGGAACATTTGACGCCTTAGCTATTCGCAAAGAAGATAAAGTAATTTGTTTGAGCGATTTTTCGTTTAATGCATCTCTCTTTTTAATGGACCGCAATGGATGGACAAATTTTCGCCACTATTCCTCGGCTGATCAAATTGACGAATTAGTTAAAAAAGGCGCTAAATATTTATTCATTCAGGAAAAAGATTTAAAAGACAAACCTTTTCTGAAATCATTTACGAAAGTTCAAATCGGTAAATACAAGGATATCCTTGTCTTCAAACTTTAGTTCAAAGAAAGAGTTTCCGCAATACTCCTTTGACTTTTACTATATTTACACTTCAATATTTTAACACATGTACAGCAACATACTCATAGAGCAAAAAGGACAAATTTTAATTATTCGAATTAACCGTCCAGCACAGTTGAATGCCTTGAATAAATCGACAATTGAAGAATTGCACCACGCTTTGGCCGCTGGGGAAGAAGATTCGAAAACTGGCGTTATAATTTTAACGGGTTCCGGCGAAAAATCTTTTGTTGCAGGTGCAGATATTAAAGAATTTGCGGATTTCACTATTTCACAAGGCGGTGAATTAGCAATTAATGGACAAAATGCGGTTTTTTCTTTCATTGAAAACCTTTCAAAACCAGTAATCGCTGCAGTAAATGGTTTTGCTTTAGGCGGTGGATTAGAACTTGCAATGTCTGCTCATATTCGAATCGCGTCGTCTAATGCACGTATGGGATTACCTGAAGTTTCGTTAGGTGTAATTCCCGGTTATGGCGGAACGCAGCGTTTGACACAATTGGTTGGTCGCGGAAAAGCAAACGAAATGGTTTTTACTGCAGGAATGATCAAAGCGGACGAAGCCTTGTCTTGGGGATTGGTAAATTATGTTGTTGAACCGGAAGATTTACTTGCGAAAGCGGAAGAAATCGCCTCAAAAATACTGAACAACTCTTCCTCCGCAATTGCCTCGGCCATCCGAGCAATAAATGCACATTTTGAAGATGGTGTAAATGGTTATGAAGTGGAAATTGAAGAATTCGGAAAATGCTTTGGAACGAAAGATTTTAAAGAAGGAACTACTGCATTTATGGACAAACGTAAACCAAATTTTAGAAATTAATGTCTAACCCAATAAAAAAATTATTGGGTCAAACTGCTGTCTACGGCTTATCAAGTATCGTAGGGAGACTCTTGAATTATTTACTCGTTCCGCTGTATACGCATGCGCAATATGGTTTTAAAGATCCAGCAGATTACGGCGTTGTTTCTGAATTATACGCTTGGGTAGCGTTCCTGGTTGTTTTTCTTACCTTCGGCATGGAAACAGCTTTTTTTCGCTTTTTGCAGGACAAAGAAGACAAGGATAAAGTTTTTCTAAACGGTTTTTTGACCGTCATCGGCGTAAATGTGTTATTCTTTAGTGCGCTCCTCTTTTTTAATCAAAACATTGCGGATCTTTTACTTTTCTCGGATCACAACGAATATATCATTTTGCTTGGCGCAATTGTTTGTATCGATGCAATTACCGCTTTGCCACTAGCAAAATTAAGAGCAGAAAACAAAGCGATGCAATTTGCGGGAATTCAGTTTGCTTCTATTTTTGTGAATGTCGCGTTGAATGTTTTTCTGATGGTTTTCGTTTTCGATCCATCGCGTCCGGAAGAAGGAGTGCTTTTTATTTTATTCTCCAATTTAATCGCTTCCCTGGTAAAACCAGTACTTCTTTACCGTCATTTTTTGAATTTGCGCTTAAATTTTGATTTTCAGTTGGCAAAAGAAATGAGTATTTACGCTATTCCGCTTGTAATTGCAGGTTTTGCAGGAATCATTAATGAAACATTGGATCGCATTCTTTTAAAACATATTTTATACGATGGTGCAACCGAAGTTTCCTTGAGATTTGCCGAGGCACAAGTTGGTATTTACAGTGCGTGCTATAAATTGGCAATGCTGGTAACTATTTTATTACAAGCCTACAGATACGCCGCGGAACCTTTCTTTTTCGCGCAAATGAAAAACCAGGATAAAAATAAAGTTTACGCAAAAGTGATGAACTTTTTTGTGGCTACAGTTTGCTTGGTCTTTTTGCTTGTTTCGTTGAATATTGATTTTTTCAAGCTATTTATTCGTTCTGAAGCTTATTACGTTGGCTTACCGGTTGTCCCGATTCTTTTACTGGCGAATGTGTTTTTGGGGATCTACTACAACCAAAGCATTTGGTATAAATTAAGCGGACAAACAAAGTTTGGCGCCTATATCGCGATTGCAGGAGCTTCTTTAACCGTAATTATTAACCTGATTTTTATTCCTTTGTATGGATTTATGGCCAGTGCGTGGGCAACGTTAATCGTTTACGCTTTCCAAATGGTGGTTTCCTATATACTTGGACAGAAATATTATCCTATCAAATATAACGTGCGAAAATTTGTTTTATACCTCGGTTTTGCGTTGCTTCTATTTGGTTTTGCTACATTATTAGATTTACAAGCCAATACAGCCGTAAAATTTATCGTTCATAATTTATTTGTTGGCATCTATATTCTGCTCGTATATGCGCTTGAAAAGTCCAGTTTTAAAAAAGTGTAAACTTCGCTTAAAATGAATACATTCCTTTTTCCGATGTTGTTAATATAGTGCTGTTGATTTCTACTTGTTTCTGCCTTGAAAACCGCAACTTTTTTTGTAATTTTGACTTCAATAAAACGCGCATGCAAGTAAAAATTATCAATCGTTCAAAGCACGCATTACCAGCGTATGAAACTCCTGCTTCGGCGGGATTGGACATCCGTGCTAATTTGACAGAAAGTCTTACTTTAAAAGCATTTGAAAGAATATTGGTTCCGACCGGACTTTTCATGGAAATTCCAACTGGATTTGAATGTCAAGTGCGACCGAGAAGTGGTTTGGCGCTGAAAAAAGGAATTACTGTTTTGAATTCTCCTGGTACAATCGATGCAGATTACCGCGGAGAAGTCGGCGTAATTCTGGTAAATCTTTCCAATGAATCCATTGTTTTAGAAGATGGAGAACGGATTGCACAATTGGTTTTCGCATCCGTTGAACAAGCGCAGTGGCAGATAGCGGCAGAGTTATCGGAAACCGAACGCGGTAGTGGAGGATTTGGAAGCACTGGCGTAAAATGATTCGTAATTCGGGATTTGGAATTCATTCCCGATATTTAAAAAAAATAAAATTATAGGATTTGAAATTTCAGTTTAGGATTAACTCCGAATTATAAATCCCAAATAAATAATTGTAAGTATGAATATAATTGTTCCAATGGCAGGTCGCGGAAGTCGCTTGCGCCCACATACTTTAGTAACACCAAAACCGCTCGTTCCAGTTGGTGGAAAGCCTATCGTTCACCGTTTAGTGGAAGATATTGCTGCGGTTTGTACTGAAAAAATAGATGAAATTGCTTTTGTAATTGGTGATTTTGGTGATGAAATTGAAAAAGAATTGCTTGCCGTTGCAGAAAGTTTAGGCGCAAAAGGTTCTATTCACTACCAGAATCAGCCGCTTGGAACGGCGCATGCAGTATTGTGTGCAAAAGAAAAATTAGAAGGGCCTGTTGTAGTTGCCTTTGCAGATACTTTATTCAAAGCGGATTTTAAAATTGATCCAAACGATGATGGAATTCTTTGGGTGAAACAAATTGAAGATCCAAGTGCATTCGGGGTAATTAAAATGAATCCGCAGGGTGAAATCATCGATTTTGTGGAGAAACCAAACGAATTTGTATCGGATCTTGCCATGATTGGAATCTATTATTTTAAAGATGGCAAACATTTGCGAAGAGAATTGGAATATTTAATTGACAATAATATCATCAAAGGCGGTGAATACCAATTACCAGATGGTTTGCGTCGCATGACGGAAGCTGGTTGTAAATTCAAACCAGGGGAAGTTTCGGAATGGTTAGATTGTGGAAATAAGGAAGTTACTGTTCACACCAATCAACGCGTGCTAGAATACGATTTCCAAAAAAATAAAAAAATGGTTTCGGATTCTGCTAAAATTTTGGATTCGGTAATCATTCCGCCTTGTTTTATCGGTGAAAATGTGCTTATTGAAAATTCTGTTGTTGGTCCGCACGTGTCATTAGGTAACGGAACGCACATTCAAAATTCCGTTATTTCCAATTCCAATATCCAACTGCATTCCACACTTAAAAATGTGGTAATAAGCAATTCAATGGTTGGTTCGCATGCAAACTATGTCGGATCAACTCGCGATTTGAGTTTGGGTGATTATTCAACTATTTTAGAATGATTCCGTTGCGCCTTCTCCCACTTTTAGGATTTCTATTTTTGCTTTCTTGCGGTACTCTCAAAAAAAGCAAAAATGAAAAGGACGTCGTTTTTTCGGCCGCTGCTTATCCATACATAGAAAAGTTTCACGAAGGAGTGCGCTTAAAAGCCAGAGGGGAAGTTCAAGCTGCAATCGATAAGTTTAACGAATGTCTTCTTATTAAACAAAACGATGACGCTGTATATTATGCGCTTTCACAACTTTATTTGTTGAAAGGAAATACAGAAAAATCAGCTGAATGTATTCTAACTGCATCAAAATTAGACACAAAAAATATCTGGTATACACAGGAATTGGCTTACATGTTTTTTGAAAAAGGCAATTTTCAGGATGCAGTGTCCAATTTTGAAAAATTAGTGGCGCATGAGCCACGAAATGTCGAATGGCTATACGGATATGCTGAAAGTTTAGTGAAAGTCGGTAAAATTTCTGATGCCATAAAAACTTTTGATAAAACAGAAGATCAAGTAGGAATTTACCCGGATCTTTCGATTCAGAAATTCAACTTGTATGTGCAATTGAAGCAGGTAGATAAAGGGATTTTGGAAATTGAAAAGGCGCGTAAACAATACCCTTCTGACCCCCAACTTATCGCAACGTTGGTAGATTATTATTTCCAAACAGGAAAAGCAGAAAAAGCTATCGCAATGTTGGAAGAATTGGTTGTAGTTTCACCTGAAAATGGGAGAGCTCATTTGGCTTTGGCAGATATTTACCGACAAAAAGGGAAACAAAAAGAAGGGTATGCGGAATTAAAGATTGCATTTTCCTGCAAAGATTTGGATATCGACACAAAAATGAAGATTTTGCTTTCCATTTACGAAGGAAGTAAAAAAATAGATTCCGAGGTATATGAATTGATTGATGTGTTAATTGCGCAGTACCCAACAGAAGCGAAATCCTATTCCATAAAAGGAGATTTTATGTTGCGCGCCAACAATGAAAAAGAAGCGATGCTAGCATACCGCGAGGCCTTGAAATACGATAAAACGCAGTATCCAATATGGAACCAAGTTTTAATCATGGAATACCAGCAGGAAAAATTTGAAGAATTATACGCAGATAGTAAAGAATGTTTGGAGTATTATCCAACTATAGCAACCGTTTATTTGCTGAACGGTTTGAGTGCAATTCAGTTGAAAAAATACGATGAAGCAATCCTTTCGCTAGAAACAGCAAAGGATCTAGTGGTGAACGATACCGAATTGGAAGCAGAAATTTTTATGCAATTGGGCGTTGCTAATTTTGGAATAAAAAATTATACGGTCGGAAAATTAAATTACGAAAAAGCACTGAAACTCGATCCGAAAAGTTCTTTAATCAAAAACAATTATGCTTACCATCTTGCGTTGGCGAAACTGGATTTAGACCGCGCATTTAATTTAATAGAAGAGGTGCTAAGTGAGAATTCGGAAATGGCAGATTTCATTGATACAAAAGGATTGGTTCTATTTCAGAAAGGGCAATTCAAAGAAGCACTGTTTCAAATGCAAAAAGCATTTTTATTAAAACCTTCCGATAAAACTATCGTAGAACATTTGGGAGATTGTTTTTCAAAAACAGATAATGCCGATAAAGCGGTAGAATATTGGATTAAAGCAAAGGAACTTGGTTCAAAAAATCAGGTGTTGGATAAAAAAATAGATAAAAAAGAGTTTTATGAGCCGATTTATTAAATATTTCAGTCTTTTAGGACTCGTTCTGGGATTGTTTTCATGTGCAAAGAAATTAACCGAAATAGATCGCGTAAAATTGGACCGGAAAAAAACATCGGATCTAATCGCGGTTATGGACAGTATTTCCCATAAAAAACCCAATTTTTTCTACACAAAAATTGCAACATCTTTTTCGGATACTAATAGAAATATTTCCTTTAAAACCTCTATTCGAATGGTAAAGGATAGTGCCATAAATACACTTATAACCTACGCATCTTTTCCCGTGGTAAATTCTATTATTACAAAGGATACCGTGAAAATTGTCAATAAAAAAGATAAGTGTTACATAATTCAAAGCTTGGGATACCTCAAACAAAATTTTGGAGTTGATTTCACGTACACGAATCTGGAGGAGCTAATTCTCGGGATGCCTTTAGATTACGACATCACCCAAAAATATTTCCAAATTCACGATCCCTATAATTATACGGTTTCATCGCACAAGAAAAGAGAAATAAAACGCTTGGATCGCAACGAGAAACTGCAGGAAAAGGAAGATATTATTGTAAAGTATCTGTTGAGTGACAACCTCACAAGTATGAAAGGAATGTTCATTGAAAGTCCGTCTGATTCCACTTCCATTCAAGTGGATTATACGGCTAGAGAATTTGTAGATGGATTCAGTATTCCTAGAAATGTTCTGATGAGAATAAAATCTCC
>CAIYXD010000487.1 GCA_903930085.1 uncultured Flavobacteriia bacterium | reverse complement strand
TGTTGAATAGGAGTAATCGCATTTTCTAAAAGCACTTTTTTCCATCCGGAAACGGTTGGTTTTGTCCAATCAGCATAAATTCTTTTAAAGGTTGGCGTGCCGTATTTTGCGATTTCTTCAAACATTTCCTTTACGTATGCATACGGAACATTATCCGCATCTATCAGTACGGCAAATTTTAAGTCTCTCGGTTTTTCCATGGTTTTTATTGGTTTATGCTATACTAAAACTACGGAAATTTATCCTAATTCTACGTTCCCTGATATTTTCGGTAACTATTATAAATTTACAAGGATGCACGTTTTTACCTAAAATACGATTTTAAGTCCATGCAATCCGCTTTAGCGAAGGAAACGATTAAAAATAGTTCAATACAAATAGCTTTACAAAAACTTAATACTTGGAACTTAAGCCATTTCCCTAAGCTTTCACTATTTTTGGTGTATAATAAAGGAATCGTACATGAAAAATTACTGGAAGAATGTCGTCATTATTACACTTGTATTAGTCGGATTTTCGACTGCGACAGCTCAAAAATCAGATGCGCCAAAATTAATCGTTGGTATTGTAATCGATCAAATGTGCTACGAATATTTGTACCGGTATCAAGATAAATTTGGAAAGAATGGATTCCGTAAAATCATGGAAAAAGGTACGAATTGCAGAAATATGGAGTATAATTATGTACCAACGTATACCGGTCCTGGACACGCTTCTATTTATACCGGAACAACGCCAAATAATCACGGGATTGTTGGTAATGAATGGTTTGAGCGAGAAACAGTTGCGGAAATCGGTTGTGTGGAAGATAAAAAAATGCAATCCATTGGTACAAATTCCGCGTACGGAATGTGTTCGCCAAAAAACCTAAAGACAAATACAATTACCGATCAATTGAAATTAACGTATCCTTCTGCAAAAGTTATTTCGATGTCGATAAAAGACCGCGGTGCAATTCTCCCAGGAGGCCATTTAAGCGATGGTTCCTATTGGTACGATTATGCAACGGGTAAATTTATTACAAGTTCCTTTTTTAAAAAAGAACTGCCAAAATGGGTGGTTGATTTTAATGCACTGAATCAGGTGGATAGTTACATGCAGCATACGTGGAATACTTTTTTGGATATTTCTGCGTATAGCGAAAGCGGTCCCGATAATTCGAAATATGAACACCTATTGCCAGGAAAAACAACCCCGACTTTTCCATACGATTTAAAAACGATGAATAGTTCAGGGACAAATTATTCAGTTTTTACCACCACACCATTTGCAAATACCTATTTAACCGATTTGGCAATTCAATCTTTAAGTGCGGAAGAATTAGGGAAGAATTCGCAAACAGATATGCTCTGTATCAGTTATTCTACGCCAGATATTGTTGGACATTCTTTTGGACCTTATTCCGTTGAGATGGAAGATATTTATATCCGTTTAGATCTGGAAATTGCGCGCTTAATAACTGAATTAGAACAAACGGTTGGTAAGAATAAATTTGTATTGTTTATTACTGCAGACCATGCCGTTGTGCCCGTTCCTCAGTATTTAGTGGATAAAAAATTACCCGGCGGATATGTTTTTTTAGAGGAAAACATGGCGGATTTAAAATCTGCGGTTGCAACAAAATTCGGACAAGATATAATTCTCGCTCAAGAAAATCTGAATATTTATTTGGATCATACAGCAATAGCTACTCTCAATCTAAATAAAAAAGCAGTTGCAGACTTTGTTGCAGAATCTGTTGCGCAATGGGAAGGTGTAAAAAGCGTTTATACAGCCGAACAATTAATGCAGGCAGGAAATGATGACGAATGGCGCGAGATGGTTAGAAAAGGATTTCATACAAAAGAAAGTGGCGATGTATTGTTTATTTTAGAACCTGGATTTCTTCCAAAATCCGTAAAATCCGAAAACACACACAAAGGTACGAGCCACGGTTCCGCATTCAATTACGACACCCATGTGCCATTGATTTGGTTCGGTAAAGGAATTCCAAAACAAGAAGTTTTTAGAAAAATCGTAATTGCAGATATTTCAGCAACACTTACCCATTTGCTTTTTTTACAGCGAGCTGGAGCAATGACAGGCGAGCCAATTTTGGAGGTGTTGGGCAATTAAGAAGCTCATCTTTATATGGTTTATATAATTGATGTTCAAAAAAGCAGTTTTCTTTAAAGTTGTTGAAAACTTAGTTGAAAACCTTCTTTTGAATACTGTAAATCACTATTGAAGGCGTTTAACTTTGTGTTAAACAAACAACAACAAACTATTTTTATGTTGAGTTCTATATTAAAACGTAAATTATCAGACAATCAAGTTGCTAATATTTTTATTAATGCGATTTATGATACTGTTGATAATGGATTCAAAGAAGTTGCACAGTTGATTAATGAAGATGTCGTATTTGTAAAAAGTCCGGAGATTTCTGAAAATCAAAATGGCGAATTTGCACTTGTTGTGATTGTTGGGAATCTATCTTTTCTAGAAAGTACTTTTGACGCTGATCAAGCTGTTCGAGTAGAAAAAATCATCTTTGAGAAATTATCCAAGATGTATGAAATGAGTACATTGGATTTTTCAAAAATGATACGCGATTATCAATCTTTTATTTCACGGATTAATCATCCTTCCAAAAATATGGTTTATGGGATGTCTAAGGCGCTATTTGTAAAGTATAATTTGAATGATTTTCAGGATGAATACTTCAAACGCATGCAGGCTCCAAATCCACTTTTCTTGAAACGAATGGATGAGGTAATCTCGAATTTTATTTGGAATTGGGATGCATTTTTCAAAAAATACAAACTGAACTCGTAATCGAAAAAAAACAAGTTATTCTGCAGTTATATAAAATTTAGCATTCAGAATAGACGGTATCTACTTAAAAAAGTAAGTTTAATTTCCTTTCACGTACACTACTTTTTTTGTCTCGAAAAAATCTTCTGAGAAAAAATCACTTAGGTTGTGGACACTATTCTTTTGTTTTACGGGTTGCATCTCTTCCGATAAATCGCCGCCTTTTAGGTACAGAATTCCGTTCGCTAAGGTATGTTTTTTGGAAAGTTTGAATTTTCCCTTCGTCCAAAGTAAAAAGGAAGGCATTGCTGTAACAGCGCGACTTACAATAAAGTCAAATTTCCCTGAAATGTTCTCGGCACGTTCGTGGATTCCTTGCACATTTGTTAAACCAATTGCAGCAGCTACTTCGTTTGCAACTTTGATTTTCTTCCCAATGGAATCCACCAATGTAAAAGTACAGTTTGGGAATAATATCGCCAACGGAATCCCAGGGAATCCGCCACCAGTGCCAATGTCTAAAATTTCACTGCCGTCTGAAAATGCAAGAACTTTCGCAATACCAAGAGAATGTAAGACGTGTCTTTCGTAAAAATTTTCAGTGTCTTTTCTTGAAATAACATTGATTTGTTCGTTCCAAAATTTGTACAGCGGTTCCAATTGCGCAAATTGATCCAATTGTTTCTCGGTAAGATTCGGGAAATATTTTTTTATTGTTTGCATAATTCTTATTGCTTTTTCAGCCTATTTCGTAATCGGGATCCCAAAATTACAAAATGCAATCAAATTGAGTCCTTCGTTTTTTCAATCATACTAGATAAAAAGTCACGTGCTCTAAAAAGTTGTGCTTTTACCGTGCCTAATGGAAGGTTGAGTTCTTCTGCAATTTCCTCATAACTTAGCTCCTCGAAATACCGTTTTTCGACTAGTTGTCGGTATCGTGGCTTAAGTTTACTCACCAGCAAACGCATGTGAATTACTTTTTGACCATGAATAATTGTTTCTTCCGGATTCAGCGTATGTGCTTTAGCGTCCACAAAAATTACCTCGCCATTAGCCGTTGTATAACCAGTATCCATCGATGTTACTTTGATTCTTTTTTTACGGATAAAATCAATGCAATTGTTAGAAGCGATTTTAAAAAGCCAAGTACTGAACGCATAACTTGGAGAATATTGCTCCAATCGGCTAAATGCTTTTCCAAATGCTTCAATGGTTAAATCGTCTGCATCGTCTTGGTGACGAACC
>CAIYXD010000486.1 GCA_903930085.1 uncultured Flavobacteriia bacterium | reverse complement strand
TTATTTTCTATTTCAACGGTTGTACCAAATGCGGGAATAATAACTATGTCGTCTGAATGGAGTTCTTCCCAAGAAATGAGTTGGCTTCCATCTGTATCTTGTATAAACTGAATGCCATGACTCATCAAATCCTCGTTTACATCTGGGTTGTGAATCATTTGGCTCAGTAGAAAAATTCTTTTTTCTGGATTTTCAGCGATTGCTTTGTAGGAAATTTCAATTGCATTTTCTACGCCATAGCAGAATCCAAAATGACGAGCAATGAAAAAACGCACGGTTCCAAAGTCCAAAACACTGGGTGAAAAATCTTTTTTGCGTGGATCTTCCAACTTTCGTTTCGCCTTCACTTTGCTGATTATTGGAGAGCGATAGAATTCTGGAATTTCGAAATTTTTCATTTTTGGTTTTAATTAGATTAACGCAATTTCGCAATTTTTGTTTGAATGCGCCCTAACAATAGGACTGGCATAAAATTAATAAAACCTTTTTAATAAAAATTACAACCTTTTAAACAGATAATAACGCACTTAAGCGATTATTATATCCAAACAATTAAATCATAGGCAAAAAAAATAGCCGCCTTTTCAGACAGCTATTCCCAGAATGATTTTTGCCGATTATAGACTTACGTTCATTTCTTTTTTATGCGTTACCTTGTAACTGAAATTCAGAAGTTTCCCTTCTTTCGGTTTTAGGCTGAATTTCCATTCAATTATTCCCGTTCGTGCATCTAGTTCTCCTTTTCCAAGTTCCAACGTTTCGATGCTGATTTCGGCATTCTGCGTAATTGGAACTTGATCCTGAACGACAATTTCAATTGGTGTTGCTTTCATGTTTTTTACTTCAATGGAGTAGGAAAGAATCCGCTCTTTTTTATCGCCAACAATTTTCTCTTTGGTGTCTTTTTTAACCAATAAACGCTTCACCATGATATTTGGATCTTTTCCTAGGCTCAAATTCAAGGTGTCTTCCATAGAAGTTGGATCGATATACGTTTCGCCGACATAGCTACCGTCAAAGAAAATATTTGCTTGCGCAGGAACCAATCCAAGTTCGTCCAGTTTAGAAAGTTGTGCAATCAAATAAACGGAATTATCCAATTTCGGAACGGTGTAGTATTTATAGTTTGCTTCTAGATCTGCAACTTTGATAAGCACCATGTGCTGTTCGTTATTGGATTTTATCGTGTATGGCAAATCGATACGGAATTCTGCAGATGTCAGTTGGCGAACAACCTCAACAAATTGTGCGGAAGTTTGGCTCATCACTTCATCTTGCTCGCCAATACTGTTAGAATATGCAATACTTTTCTCCGATTCTTTTTTCATCATCGATTGCGGCGCTATGTCTTTGTTATTTCCATAGTTTCGGTACACGTAATAATCTACATACCAAGGATGAAGTGTCGGTTTTGTCTTATTTTGGAACGGATTATTGGTAGAAATATTCAATTTTACATTTTCCCAATCCAAACCGGAATTTTGGAAAACCTGCGCTTTGTAGGTTAAATTTATTTTGGATGTTAATCCGTCGCTGCGCAAATCGTACAACGGAACCCAACCCGCATTTTCAATTAAATAGGAGATACTTATTTTTCCTGTAACGATTTCTTTTGTGGAGAATGTTACGGTTATGCGGTGCGTTGGACCTTGATCTTGTGGGAGAAGACCACTGCTACTTTGGTGTTTCTTCAATTTCGACAAGCGGTCGTTCATTGCTGTTTTTTTCTCCAGTTTCTCTGCTTTTTTTCGGTTCAACGCTTGCAGTTTCTTGTTGATTTCCGACATTTTTAGTGTGTAATAATCTACCGCTTGCTTGAGTAAATTAATTGAGTCGTTCACTTTTCCTTGTCCGCGTATTGCGCCATTATTGGATAAAATGGTTTTTGTAGCCAGCATAACGTCGATATCGTCCTGAATATCTTGGATGTCGTAGCCAATAAATTTTATGGAATCTTCCAACAATTGAATATCTCGGCGGATTTTTAGTGGGAGACCTTCCAAGCTCACTTCAGCTGGTTTTGGATAAAAAACGGAGTATTTAGAATCTAAAATAATGGAATTTCCAGTCGCTTTTACCTGTAAACTTTTGGCGTCGATGAACGGACTGATTCCTTCAATGATTATTTCTGTAGTTCCGGGTTTTAGGGAATAATTTGCCTTTTGAAAAATCTGCGCTCCTTGCGCATAAACGGTTACTTCTGAAATGGTCGATTTTACAATTTCCTTGTCGAGCGCTTTAGCCGGAAACATGCACGCCATTACTACTCCAATTCCAATTATCTTTTTCATACGTCTGTTTTTTTTTTGCGGTACAAGAATCGTGACAATCGGTTCAATTGGTTTGTGAAATAAATTAAATTAAAATTTAAGCCAATCTAAATCAGTGATTTAACAGGAGTAAAAAAAACCAATCTCAAGACGAGAAATACGATTCAAATAATTCCATTCACTAAAGCGGAAAGATTTTTTAGTTAGATCAATGCTTTTATTTCCAAAATAATTCGTTTCGCTAAATCGTCTGCCATTTGTTCATTTTGACTTTCAGAATAAATTCGAATGATTGGTTCGGTATTGCTTTTTCGCAAATGCACCCATTCTTTCCCGATATAGATTTTAACGCCATCCGTTGTATCGACTTCCTCGTGCGCATAATTTAGCGTCATGTGCAACAGCAATTGATCTACATCGATGTCTGGCGTTAGTTCAATTTTATTTTTTGAAATCGTGTATTTTGGATAACTATCGCGTAATTCAGAAACCGTCATTTTCTTGTGTGCCAAATGGCTTAAAAACAAGGCGATTCCAACCAATGAATCGCGGCCATAATGCAATTCAGGGTATATAATACCGCCATTTCCTTCGCCGCCAATTACAGCATGCGTTTCTTTCATTTTTGCAACCACATTTACTTCGCCAACTGCAGCTGCGCTGTAAAGCAATCCTCTGTCTTCCGTAATATCGCGTAATGCTCTGGTGGAAGAAAGATTTGAAACGGTTGCACCAGGCGTGTGCGTTAAAACGAAATCCGCAACGGCAACAAGTGTATATTCTTCGCCGAACATAGAACCATCTTCGCAAACCAATGCAAGGCGGTCAACGTCTGGATCTACTGTAATTCCAACATCGGCACCAACATCTTTGATTTTAGCCGCTAAATCGGTCAAATGCTCTGGAAGTGGCTCTGGATTGTGTGGAAATTCGCCCGTTGGATCGCAATAAAGTTTGGTGATTTTTTTAACCCCCAATGCTTCTAAAAGCGCTGGAACAAAAATTCCACCGGATGAATTCACCGCATCTAAAACAACGGAAAAATCTGCTGCTTCAATGGCTGCTTTGTCCACCAACGGCAACGCTAAAATGGCATCGATGTGCTTGTGCATGTAGGAATCGTCTACACTAACTTTTCCTAAATCGTCGACTTCGGCAAAGTCAAAACCTTCATTTGCAGCAATCGCCAAAACTTCTTCGCCATCTTTTCCAGAAATAAATTCCCCTTTTTCGTTCAATAATTTTAGGGCGTTCCATTGTTTTGGATTGTGACTAGCCGTTAAAATAATTCCACCGTGCGCGTTTTCCAGAGGAACAGCAATTTCGACAGTTGGCGTAGTGGAAAGTCCAAGGTTTACAACATCGATTCCCAATCCTACGAGTGTTGCAACAACAAGATCTGAAATCATTTGTCCGGAAATTCGAGCGTCGCGGCCTATTACCACTTTTATTTTTTGTTGAGCATTTCTATTTTTCAGCCAAGAACCATATGCCGCAGCAAATTTCACTGCATCAACAGGTGTTAAACCTTGGTCTACTTTTCCTCCGATTGTTCCGCGGATTCCTGAAATGGATTTTATAAGTGTCATACGAGTTGGATTTTTAGTTTACTGAAACTGCAAGAAGTATATTTCAGTGGAGTGGTTTTCTAATCTAGATTTTAGAATCTTAATTTAAATTTTCTAAGAATGGCATTTTCCTTATTGCCCGAAACGATTATTCCGCTTCGTTTTGCATAAAATCTTTTTTCATTGCAATCATTTTCATGCAGGCTATAGCACATTCTATTCCTTTGTTTCCATGCTTTCCGCCAGATCTATCCATAGATTGCTGTATGTTGTCGTCGGTTAACAAGCAAAATGCAACAGGCGTGTTGAATTCCAGGTTTACGTCCTTAATTCCTTGTGTCGCCGCATCGCAAACAAAATCAAAATGTTTGGTTTCCCCTTGAATAACCACACCAATTGCAATTACGCCATCCACATCGGTAAATTCGCACATGAATTGAGCACCAAGCGGTAATTCAAATGCACCTGGAACAAATCGAATCAATATATTTCTTTCGATTACACCATTTTCAAGAAGCGCATCTTTTGCTCC
>CAIYXD010000485.1 GCA_903930085.1 uncultured Flavobacteriia bacterium | reverse complement strand
TTTGAATTTTTTCGGAATAGCGTTTTTTCATCGTTTCAAAAATTGAGTCACAAATTCTTTAAAATTTTACACGAAAATAACACAAATACATAACCAATTAGCTGCCTCACAAAGAATCGCTAACATACTAGTTCATTATTTTTTAACACTACTAGATAAATAGCAATAGTGGATTAAAATTGGTTGAAAGTGAACCTTCTTTTTAAAACTTAAAGATTCTGCAAAAAAAAGAGCGTCTTTAGCAGACACTCTTTTAAAATCAGATGCGGATTGATTTTTTAAAGGAACGTATAACGTAACCCAACATTCAATCCAATAGTCATATTGTACGTGTTTCCCCTTGGGCTACTAGCCGGACTTGGAGTTACAAAATCATATGGATTATGAATATTTTGTTTGAAATCTTCACTTTCCGCATTCGTAAGTCCTGTGTCAAAACGGATTGATCCATCCAGAGTAACTTGATCTGTTAATTTTGCTCCTATACCCGCCGAAACCATTCCACCAAAGTCGTAAGAAGCAAATGCAGCAGTGTAATTTGTTTTTATAATTTTTCTGTCGGCATCGTATAGTCTTGCATCCGTTAAAATGCTAAGTTGCGGTCCAACTTTCCCGATAAACGACATGTTATCACTAAAAGGTAAATTCAACGTAAACAAGACTGGAATTTTAAAATATTGAACGGACTTCAAGCGCTCTGTTCCTTTCCAATCGTATTTGTCTCCTTGAATAGAATAAAGGATATTCAATCCCACACCAATATTTTCTGTAATTCCATATTGCCCAGAAAATCCGAAATGCCCGTTAAATGCACTTTTTCTTTCCCATAAATCACTCTCTACATCATTTTGGTTGTACAGATAACTTAATTGAGGATTTAATTCAAAACCTAATTGTAACCCCTTTTGTGCTGTGACGTTATTAAAGGTGCTGAATACGCTAGCTGCAATTAATACAGCACTTAAAGTTAAATTTTTCATACGTTTTAATTTTAAATTAATTTGTTTGATTCTTTATTCGTTTACTATTCAATAGAATAATCAATAAATGAATTTTAGCTAATTCTTTATAGTAAAGGTATTTTCATCTTTTTTTAAAAGAATTGATTAAGCGCATTGGAGTAATTGATTTTCATCAATTCTTCTGTTTCTATCAAATTCGGTATTTGATTATAGAAAATTTGCGCACACACCAGCTAAAATTCGGTTAAAGAATTTGCTGACGATTTGCTTAAAGAATCATTTTTTTGGAAGGAATGGTTTACTTGTAAATGGACAACTGAAAAAAGAACGGTATAAAAAACTGAAATTTAACCGTGAATTGTTTCTTCTTTACCATAGTTTTGAATAACAATAGCTTCGTGATCAATCCATTCTTTCCAACGTTTGTTGACATCTGAATTGTCGCCATATTTCCGCGCATATCCTATAAATGTTGTATAATGACCTGCTTCACTTACCATTAAATCGTTGTAGAATTTGGATAATTCCGGGTCGGATATTTTTTCCGAAAGCAATTTAAATCGCTCACAACTTCTTGCCTCAATCATCGCGGAAAACAATAAACGATCAACCAAACTTTGCTGCCGACTGCCGCCTTTATTCATGAATTTAAACAACTCATTCACGTAGCTATCCTTGCGTTCTCTGCCGAGTTTAAAACCACGTGATTTAATTAAATCATGCACCAATTGAAAATGTTCTAATTCTTCTTTCGCCAAGGCGAGTAGATCCGTCACTAGTTCCTCATGCTCCGAATTAAGAGAAATAATCGAAATTGCATTGGATGCAGCTTTTTGCTCACACCATGCATGATCCGTCAATATTTCTTCAATATTTGTCTCAACAATATTCACCCAACGTGGGTCTGTCGCCAACTTTAATCCTAACATAACTACTTTTTTGAATTGTAAAGATAGGATTTCGAATAGAAATTTTGGAGAAAAAATAGTTTGAGAACGTAAATTTTATGACGAATTGTCACTTATTTTTTTTTGGCGTGATATTAGACAAGGTGGGCGCATGAGTAATACTAAAGTTTCCTATAAATGGGCATTTCACGAGTTTATCTGGCCTAGAAAAAAAATAATATTTTTTGGTTTAATCTTAATATTTATCCGCAGTTTCTCCGGTTTGGTTTTGCCTATCGCGAGTAAAAAACTAATTGATGAGGTTATTCCATCGAACGATATGCAAGCATTGACAACGCTTTTACTCATCGTATTTGCCTCGGTTTTAGTGCAAGCTGTAACGTCATTTTCCTTAACGCGATTACTAAGTGTTGAGGCACAAAAACTCATTTCGGAGCTGCGGACAAAAGTGCAGCGTAAACTTCTCACATTGCCAATTAGCTTTTTTGACAACAATAAATCCGGCGCTTTGGTGTCTAGGGTGATGACAGATGTTGAAGGAGTGCGAAATTTAGTTGGAACTGGATTGGTACAGCTTTTTGGCGGAACAATCACTGCAATCGTTTCCTTGGTTTTGTTAATTCAAATCAATGCACTAATGACCGTTTTTGTGTTGGTTCCAGTAGCAATATTTGCATTTATCGCACTGAAAGCTTTCGCTTACATTCGTCCGGTTTTTAGAGAACGCGGTAAAATCAATGCAGAAGTGACAGGCCGATTGACCGAAACCTTAAATGGCGTGCGGGTTATTAAAGGTTTCAACGCGGAAGAACAAGAAAATAAGATTTTTGAAGTGGGAGTAGAACGTTTGTTTCAAAACGTAAAACGTAGTTTAACCGCAACGGCTTTAATTACAAGTTCATCTACTTTTCTGCTTGGCATTGCTTCTGCCGGAATAATGGGAATTGGTGGCTACTTTATCATGGGTGGAAAAATGACGTTTGGTGATTTTATTTCTTTCACCTTGCTTTTAGGATTCATGATTGCTCCGATTATTCAAATGAGTAATATTGGCAGCCAACTATCCGAGGCAATGGCTGGATTAGATAGAACGCAAGAATTAATGAATATGCCGGAAGAAAACGATGCCGCAGAACGCATAAATTTTGTTCATGAAATTACGGGAAATATTGAATTTGAAAACGTTTCCTTTAGCTACGAAAAAAGCAAAGAAGTATTGACGGATATCACCTTTAGTGCTCCGGCAGGAAGTGTTACCGCATTAGTTGGTTCATCGGGTTCTGGAAAATCAACTATCGCAGGTTTGGCGGCAACGTTCCTAAATCCCGTTTCTGGAAAAGTAACCTTGGATGGCGTTGACCTTGCAACCGTTAATTTAAGCAGCTATAGAAAAAATTTGGGAGTTGTTTTGCAAGACGATTTTCTGTACGAAGGAACGATACGTGAAAACATCTTATTTCCGCGTCCGGATGCGACAGAAGAACAACTTTTAGCAGCTGTGAATGGCGCGTATGTCAACCAGTTTACAGACAAATTTGAAGAGGGTTTGGAAACGGTAATCGGCGAAAGAGGAGTGAAGCTTTCTGGTGGACAACGCCAGCGAATTTCTATTGCACGCGCTTTATTAGCGAATCCAAAAGTTATTATTTTAGATGAGGCTACATCGAATTTAGATACAGAAAGTGAATCTTTTATTCAAAAAAGTTTACAGGAACTGATGAAAGACCGCACCACATTTGTGATCGCGCACCGCTTGAGTACCATTCAAAAAGCAGATCAAATTCTGGTAATTGAAGAAGGAAAAATAGTGGAATCCGGAAAACACGACGCCTTGATTGAGAAAAAAGGAAGGTATTGGGAATTATTTACGTACCAAAGTAGAATTTAAGTTCTTAGGATTAGATATTTTGGGCGTTCCACTTCGTGGCGGGCTTTCCATTCCAATCTTTTGTGAAAAACAAAAGGATTTCCATTTCTATCCATAACGCAGCAATTCCAGTTTTCGCCTAAATTGCCGTGGGTTTTAATTAGTTTGCATCGCGATTCCTATTCAATTGCTTTTGCCGAAAATAAAGGAACATTGGAAAGGCAAACGCAAACGCGATAAAAAAAGTGAGAAATAGGTAAAGCCAAACATTTTTCATTTTTAATCGCTTGCACTCCACAACCATAAATAGCGCTGCTGCTAGTGCTGTAGTCCAGAAATCCAAGGTTATACTCTTAGCGTAAAAACTAGTCGTCCACGTGCTGCCAATAAATTCGAGCACATCAAAACTTCCCTTGTTTTCGAGTACCCCCAAAATCACAAAATAATACGTGAAAAATCCACCGAAAAGCGACAAAAGAAGGTAGAAAATAGGTAAAATGTGGTTTGCTTTTTTCATAGTTTACTTTTTATGCAATTCCAATATTAAAACCGCTATCGAACGTTAATTTTCCATTTATTTTCCTGCTTTCCACGGAAAGTCCATCCGCCGAACCAGGAACTTCCAACCCTTTTATAATACCAGTTTTTCCCTTTTCCAATAACTCAAGAATGTTACTCTCTGTAAGTTTCTTTCCTAAAAGTTCAAACGGAATTTTAAAACCGCATTCCTTGTAGTTGGAACAACCAATAGCCGCTTTTCCGCGCATGAGTTTCGTGCTTTTGCACTTTGGACAATCCAAGGTTTCCAGCGCTACTTTTTCCTTTACTATACGCGGAGCGCGTGGTTTTTTTTCCGCTTTCTCCACAACAGCATTTTGATCGTGGATTTCAATTTTTCGGTAGGTATTAAAGATTACTTCATCTGTTAATTCTCGAACCATTTTAAAAAGTTCCTGTTTGAAAACCTCTAATTCGTATTCTCCTTTTTCAATTAGTCGAATTTTCCGCTCCCAATCGCCCGTGAGTTCCGGACTTTTCAATAATTCATTTTGAATTGTATCAATCAAATCCATCCCCGTTGGAGTAGCTAATATATTTTTTCGGTTCTTTTCAATGTAGCGCCGACGAAACAACGTTTCAATAATATTTGCACGGGTAGAAGGCCTTCCAATACCATTATCTTTCATCAATTCGCGCAAATTCTCATCTTCCACTTGTCTACCGGCAGTTTCCATTGCCCGCAACAATGTTGCTTCTGTATAAGGTTTTGGAGGAGAAGTTTTTCCTTTGTGCACCATCGGCTTGTGCGGACCTTTTTCACCTTGTACAAAAACAGGCAATATTTTTTCTTCCGCTTCCGCTTTATTTTCTGCTTTTTCACCCTCGTAAACTACACGCCAACCGGGTTCAATAATTTGTTTTCCCGTAACTTTAAAATCGAGTTTCCCAACCTTCGCCAAAACAGTCGTGTTCGAAACTTTACATTCCGGATAAAATACTGCAATAAATCGCCGGGCAATCAAATCATATACTTGTTGTTCTGTTGGCGTTATGCCACTTGGATTTACACCAGTTGGAATAATGGCATGGTGATCCGTCACTTTTTTATCGTCGAAAACAGTTTTGGATTTTGGGATTGGCGCTTGCAATAACGGCGTTGTAAAACGCGAATAATACTGCATTCCTTTTAAAATTCCTTCCACCTTCGGATAAATATCTTCCGAAAGATAAGTCGTGTCCACACGCGGATACGTTACAATTTTCTTTTCGTATAAACTCTGAACCAGTTTTAGCGTTTCATCCGCAGAAAACCCGAATTTTTTGTTGCCTTCTACTTGCAAACCTGTTAAGTCGAACAGTCGTGGATTTCCTTCTTTCCCTTCCTTTTGTTCGAAGGAAGTGATTTCTAATTCGTGCTCCTTCAAATATGCTAAACCCTTATTCGCCTTCTCTTCAGTAGAAAGTCGATCTATTTGACAGAGAAACTCCGTATCGCGGTAAATCGTTTTCAATTCCCAATATTCTGCTGAGTTAAAAGCGTTTATTTCTTTTTGCCGCTGAACAATCATCGCTAAAGTTGGGGTTTGC
>CAIYXD010000484.1 GCA_903930085.1 uncultured Flavobacteriia bacterium | reverse complement strand
TGCGCCAGTTGGAAAAACGACATTGTTTACAACACCTGTTTTTTCCCACTCTAAATCTGGAGAAAAAAGCGGATGATGTAGTCTTCCAATTTCTTTGGTTGGATCTTCTAAATCCATTAAGGATGCGCCTGTATGGTAAATGTATCCTTCATTGGAATCCTCTACGCCATGGTAAATTAACAACCAACCATCCGGGGTTTCAATTGGTGGACAACCACCGCCGATATAACTTGCTTCGAAATCTGCCTTCCCCGAAAGGAGGATGAAATCATTAATTCTCATCAAATATTCTTTCCAGAAAGGATACGTCAAGTCCTGAAAAGCATTGAAATAAACAATTTGAATATCTGGATAAATTCGGTGGAGTAAAGCAAATTTTCCGTTTATCTTCCTAGGGAATAATAACACATCTTTGTCCCATAGAAATTGTTTGACTACTGTTTCTGGGTCACTCCGTTTTGTCAATAGTTTTACAAATCGCAGGTATTTCTCATTCAGATCATTGCAACTTTCAATACATAATTTGAATTCATGGTACGTCAATTGTGGCGTTACAATTCCCTCCCGGTGAAAAGTTTTTAAATCATTAGAAGTAATTAAAGCTCCTAAAGCATTTTGTCCGTCGTATGCTGTGTACGTAATGTAAAAGGTTCCATTGATACATACAATTCTAGGATCTTCAACTCCTTGGGCTTCGTATGGTTCAACCGGAACAATTATCGGCTCTTCAGAACGATACGCTACTTCCGTTGGAGAATTCAATATGCAATGCCCAATTGTGGAATAGTTTGCTTTGTTTGTCGCACGGTAAAACAAGTGGATTTCATTTCCAACGCGTATAACAGCAGGATTTAAAACACCATGATTTTCAAATTTATTATCAGTTGGCTCCAGAATTATTCCGGATTTTTTTAAGCTTATCATTCCATTTAGGATTTTATCGTTTCTAAAATTCCACTAGCGTGTATTCCAATTTTAGTGAAATGATAACAGGTGCGATTCGTTTTATTTTGGAAATTTTTACTCCAATTTAATTACATGAAACAATTGTAAGTTAAGTAGTTAGGTTATTAAATTAAAGTCTTTGAAGGTAGTTGTTTCTTAAGTAAAAGGACTAATTTCTTCAATTAAGGAAATCTGTAAAATCGGTAAATTTTGAAAGTGAAATTACTCGCAAAAGAAAGGCACTATCGTTTTTCACCTTAAAAATTATTTTTTGAAGTATTTAAAGGGAGAAAGAACTATTAAAATACTTTGCATTCAAATAGGTTAGTATCTTTCCTGGCTGAAAATTGTCCAGCTGAAAATAATATGCGATTTTGAATTGGTAAACTACTCAAAATCATTGTTTAAAAAAGTGTGAGCTTAAAACCGCAGGTGTTTTACCGTATTGCCATTGTTGATCAACTGCTTCAGTGAATCAATTCCAATTTTCAAGTGATTATCCACGAATTTAGAAGTTACCATTGTATCGCTTTTATCGGTTTTTACGCCTTCTGGAACCATTGGTTGATCGGAGACTAGTAAAAGTGCGCCGGTTGGGATGTTATTGGCAAAGCCAACGGTGAAAATTGTTGCAGTTTCCATGTCGATTGCCATAGCGCGAATTTTTTGTAAATAGCTTTTGAAATCTTCATCGTGCTCCCAAACGCGTCTGTTTGTCGTGTAAACTGTTCCTGTCCAATAATCTTCCTTGTAATCGCGGATAGTGGTTGAAATAGCTTTCTGCAAGGCAAAAGCGGGGAGAGCTGGAACTTCTGCTGGGAAATAATCGTTACTCGTTCCTTCACCGCGAATCGCTGCAATTGGCAAGACTAAATCCCCAACAAGATTTTTCTTTTTTAGTCCACCACATTTCCCAAGGAATAAAACAGCTTTTGGATGAATAGCGGATAAAAGATCCATGATGGTTGCAGCAGAAGCACTTCCCATACCAAAATTTATAATTGTAATTCCATTTGCCGTAGCACATTGCATCGGCTTTCCTTTTCCAACTATTTCAACTTGGTGCATTTCTGCAAATTTCTCTACATAATTCAGGAAATTACACAGTAAAATATATTCTCCAAATTGCTCAAGTTCTTGACCTGTGTAGCGCGGCAGCCAGTTGTCAACAATCTCCTTTTTTGTTTTCATATACCTTGTTTAGTGTTCCTTTAAATACCCAACTGGAACTTTCTCTCCAGCTTTAATCGGAACCGTTAATGTATTCTCCTCCGGTGGAATTGGACAAGAATAGCGGTATGAATATACACAATATGGATTGTAAACGCGATTAAAATCAAGCGGAACATTTTTTTTTGTTGGAATTTGAAAATCAAGATAACGCCCGCCGCCATAGGATTCTTTTCCCGTTGTTGCGTCGCGAAAGGGAATAAATAAATATTTTTTATATTCTTTTTTCTTTTTTAATGCCATATTTTGATATACGGTCAAACGATATACTCTTCCACCCATTTCAAATTCTATGTAACCATAGCGCCGGTAAACTGGCAACCGATCTGTTGAAGTTGGCATTTTGAATTTTTTTCCGACAGATTTTGTAAATATACCAGCAATACGATAGCTTGTATCTACTTCAAAATAAGCCAATCCCTCAAAATGATCAATCTCCGTCTGATTGAGAATGTGTTTGGATGTATCCATTAATTCTCCCATGTGTTTTACACGCAATTCTATAATAGAATCTTTGTAGCTTTGACACAGAAAAACGGAAGGTATAAGAAATGCAATTAATACCACTAAATACTTTGATATTGAATTGTTTAAATGTTTCATCTTAAACCAAAGATTGAACTCCCAACGCGTACCAATGTACTTCCTTCTTCCACTGCGATTTCGAAATCACCACTCATTCCCATGGATATTTCCTTGAACGTTGAATTTTCTGAGAAATAAGTGCTTTTCAAGAACTGAAAGATCTGATATAACTGCTTAAACTCAGCGCGAACTTTCTCCTGATCTTCTGTAAAGGAAGCCATTCCCATTACGCCAATAATTCGTATGTTTTCAAGGAATAAAAATGCTTCAGATTCTAAAAGTTCCTTTGCTTCCTCTAGTGAAAGTCCAAATTTTGTTTCTTCACTGGCAATGTGAAACTGCAACAAACAATCCAAGATTCGACCATTTTTTATTGCTTGTTTATTGATTTCCTGCAACAATTTAATGCTATCAACAGAGTGAATCAGGGAAATAAATGGCGCAATGTATTTTACTTTATTGCTTTGTAAATGTCCAATAAAATGCCATTGGATGTCTTTCGCTAAAACCGCTTGTTTTTCTGTTATTTCCTGTACTTTGTTTTCTCCAAAATGCCTTTGTCCTGCAATATACGCAAGCTGTAAATCACTTGCAAGATAGGTTTTAGAAACAGCAATCAACGTTACGTTTTCCGGTAATTTATCTTTAATTGCGGCTAATTTTTCTGAAATCATTATTCATTGATGTTGTAAATAGTCAGTCCACTGCGCATTTTCGGTTCTACCCAAGTGGATTTAGGTGGCATAATCAGTTTGTTATCTGCGACTTTTTTTACTTGTTCTATCGATATTGGATAAAGTATAAAACCTACCTGAAATTTTCCCTTGGTAATTTTTTCTTCTAGAGACGCGATACTTTCTGCGCCACTCATG
>CAIYXD010000483.1 GCA_903930085.1 uncultured Flavobacteriia bacterium | reverse complement strand
TTTTAGTAAATTACTCGAGCTAAAATATTCAACCCAAGTTTCTAAGGCTTCACTTAATTTACAGATATTTTTTTCACAGGGTAAGTATAGTTTTCATGGGTTACTTTTAGAAAATAAATGCCAGTTACTAGCGAAAAATCTTCCAAATAAAAATTAGTTATCCCATTGTTTATCTCTATATTTTGTTTTACTAATTCCGAACCGTTTGAATCAATGATTTTAAGTTCTGCATTTTCAAGTTTTAATAATGAGTTTATTTTCAAATAAAAAACACCTGCATTCGGATTTGGGTAAACTATTATTTCCTGCTGATCCATATTCGAACACGAATTACTAATAATTGGGTATGTTTTAAACTTTCCATCGGTATCAAATTGTGTTAATTGATAGTAAATCGGATTACTTACGTTCCGATTGTCCAAAAAGGAATAGTTTTGCAAACCGGTGGAGTTCCCCGCAGATGGAATTGTTTTTAAATTTGTCCAGTTCATTGCATCTTCTGAACTTTCCAATAAAAAATAGCTAGAGTTATGCTCACTTGCAGTTGACCATGTCACCTCATTCTTTGAATCATTTATGCAGTTTGCTTGGAAATTAAGTAGCTCAACTGGAAGTGGAGATGGATTATCTGAAAAAATACTAAAAGGCGAAAATGTTGTTATCCCTGAGCTTTCAATGTTTTGCGAACCAAGAGAGCCGCCAATATTTGTCCATTGGCTGTTGGAGGTAATGTAATGACCAATGTAAGGTGCAGAAGCTTGGAAATTATTTATTTCCTCTGAAACGCCATTCCAATATAGATTCAAGTTTACATTACTTCCACCGGTTATTTCTTCGCTTACCATCCACGTTCGTTTTATAACGGGAAGAATTGTTGTTGCACCTGTTCCAGTTCCGTTATCGGTAACATTATCGATCACCCGTAAATGGAATAAATCACTTGTGCCACTATTTGTTACTATTGCAGGATTAAAAGTGGAATTTCCAATTGGAAAAGTAACAGGATTGGTTTGTACTATTTGCTTTAGCACACCAGTTGCAGATGTGCAGACATAACTACTTGCTGTTCCACCACTAATTGTATTTGCTTTAAAATGTTTAACTCCCAAAATTAGATTTCCGGATGTTAAATATAAAACACTTGGAGAATTAGCGTTTGTTGTTGCCGTTAAATTAACGCCTGATGGATTATTTATTGTTAAATTTCCTGTCAAAGTTCCAGGAAGACCGGTACCTGTATTTTGAGAATAGGAGGAGGAACTGGATTTTTTATACACATAATTTCCTCCTGCATTAAAATTTCTAGTAGTGGTTTGAATGTTTCCTGTTGCGGTTCCTGCCGCAGAAATCCCATCTGGACTTCGACAAATAATCGTTCCACCGGAATTAATAGAAACTGTGGATAATGTTCCATTTGTGGTATATATTTTACGAGAAGTGCTGCTGCCACAATCGAGAATTCCGCTAGATAACACATCAACGCTTCCTGCAATTGTTGCGGATCCAATTGCGATATCGGAAGTTAAGTTAAATGTTGAATTACTTTCAATAGAAAAGTTATCGTAACGAATCCAAACAAAACCAGTTTGACCACTCGTATAACTCGTATAAATGGAAGGCTCGTTCAATGAATTTTTAAGTCCTGCATTGGCGGTTGTGCCCGTTGAGAAAATCTGTAAATTGTCAAGAGCAAGTATGCCATTTGAAGTACATGAACCTGAATTATTTGAACTATAACCAGAAAAAATAATTCTTAATTCAGAAATGTTATTTGCTGTTGACGGCAGGGAAAAAAAATAGGATCTCCAATTTCCTCTAGAAGATAAATCTGTAGAAAAATCAGACCAGGTTAATCCAAGGTCTGTACTAATACTATAGGCGCTACTGGGATAATTAGAACCCGAACCATTTGAGTATATATCTACACTAAAACCTATTCCTGAAAATCCAGTTGTATTGATTCTAAATTCAAAAAACGATTGAGTTGATGGATTCACTGGATTTGTTGGTTTTACAGGAGTCGATGATGTGACCCATCCACCAGATACAATTGCGGCACCGCTATTGAGATTTCCACTCCCATAAGCCGTTCCGTTTCCAGTTCTGGAGCAAATTAGGGGAGTGTTACCGTTACCGCCAAATTTCCCTTGAAAAACACAATTGGAATTAATCGCTTGTTCTACAGTGTTTTCGGAAACTGTTCTGTTTGCATTGTTTTCAAAATCCCAATATGCGATTGGTAAACCTTTTGAACTGGCATTTTGCGCAAATAAATTGGAATTTGGAACAATTATCAAAACTAAAAAAAGACCAAATAGTGTTTTTAAGTGTATAGTGTTCTTTCTTACAAGTTCTTTTTTTAGAATGAATTCACACGGGAATCTAGAAAACAGGCTGGAGTTGGTTTTTTTATTGGAGAAAATTTTCATTGTTGCTTTTTTAAAAGGTTTTATTGCGATTTACTTGTTCGTAAGTGCGAACTTATTATTTTACAAAAGCTTCAATGAATTGATTCAACCAAGTGGTTTGTTTTTTATGAGATATTAGGTATTATTTAAGTAAACTAAATTTGATTTATTTAATTTTGAGTGTAATTCGTTCCAGCTACCCCAAAATATTTTTTGATTGGTTTAATACGAATAAGGTTAATCATTATACAATAAAAAGGTCTATTTAAATCAATTTTTGAAATCGAGAGACATTCTCAAAATGGGAATAATATTCC
>CAIYXD010000482.1 GCA_903930085.1 uncultured Flavobacteriia bacterium | reverse complement strand
TTGGTAAACAAGAAAAACGATATTCAATATATTCGTGCAGACCATTATGTTTTGGGAACGGAATACTTAACAGATTTTAATTCCCGTTTCACCGTTGAAGGTTTTTACAAGAACTACAGAAGGTATCCTTTTTCTATCAAAGACTCTATTTCTTTAGCAAATTTAGGAACGGAATTTGGCGTTCTCGGAAATGAAGAAGTCGAATCCAGCTCAAAAGGTCGCGCGTATGGTCTAGAGTTTTTATACCAACAAAAAATGGTGAAAGGATTTTACGGAATTGTTGCCTATACTTTTGTGACTTCCGAATTTTTAGATAAAAACAAAACGTTCGTTTCCAGTTCTTGGGATAGCAAGCACATTGTTTCCATAACTGGTGGAAAGCGTTTCAAGAGTGGTTGGGAAGTAGGTTTCAGATGGCTGTTTTCTGGCGGATCTCCCTTTACACCAATTGACCAATCAACATCTAGCATCAAGCAAATTTGGGACGTTACTGGACAAGGAATCCCGAACTACAATTTATTGAATACGCAACGTGAAAGCAATTACCACCAGTTAAATATTCGAGTGGATAAAAAGATTTACTTGGAGAAGTTTGCGCTAAATTTTTACTTGGATATTCAGAATGCGTATGGCTACAAGACAAAAGTTGCTCCGATTCTTTTGTTGGTGAAAGATGCGAACGGAAACCCTTTAACAGATCCGACAGATCCAAGCAAGTACCAAACGAAATTTATTGAGAACACTTCCGGTATTGTGCAACCAACACTGGGAATTATCGTAGAATTTAACACCAAAAAAAAGGTTAAATAAAAGCGAAATCAACACGTCTGTTGCGCTGTTTTCCTTCTGGTGTTTTATTTGAATCAATAGGAGCGGATTCACCTTTGAATTCCACTTCTATTTTATCGGTATTCAAACCATTGGACACGAAAAAATCGATAAGCGCTTGCGCACGTTTTTTGGATAATTCAATATTGTAGGCATCGCTGCCATCCGAGTCGGTGTGGCCTGTAACTTTAATTCTAAGATCCGAATGGCCGTTCACAACTCGAATCATCCGTTTCAAGAATTCGGTGTATTCTGGTCGAACAATAGCTTGGTCGTAATCGAAGTAAATTGGTTGAAACACAAAATTAGTGCGCTCACTTTCTCTAATTAATGGCGCGCTGTAGCCGTTTTTAAGGTCATTTATTAAAATTGCAAACCAACTTTGAACTGCTGGAGATTTTTCTGTTGCAGAGAATTCAATAGCAGATTTGTAAAGGATTAATTTACCGGTATTTCTAAGGCAATCCGAACTCTTATATTTCCCTTCCAAATAACCGGTTTGTTCGTTGTAAACTAACTTCGCATCGATGTTACACCAAACAATTTTTGGCGGATTCTTTTGCTTTTCGATTTGCAATTGGTTGAAATTTATTTCGTTTCCAGCAACTGTTCCTTTTACGGTTTTTACAGCAAAAAATTCGGTATTATTTACTTCGTCCCGACTTTTTCCTTCAACTTTTTTTCCTTCGACAGAAAATTGAAGGTAAATTAAACTTCCCTGCTCATTTTTATAACCATCTTTAACCATAATTCCTTGCCAAACTCCAGTGAAATCAACTTGTGAAAAAGCAGAAACAAATGGAAAAATTAAGGGTAAAAAGAAAAAAAGTAAATTTCTCATGGATTTCTTATTCGTAAAAATGTAAAAAATGTTCCGAAAAAATGGAGTGAAAGTGAACTTTGTTTGTTTAAATTTGTTGAAAGACTAAATCATACATATGAAAAAAGCATTTTTAATAGCACTAGCAGCAAGTTTTACCGCGATTAGTTCATGTACTTTGAAAGCTCAGAACTCTCCAGAAACGCCTTCAAAAGCACAATCTATTCATTCGTTCAAAGTGAAAGATATTGACGGAAAGGAATTTGATTTTGCCAGTTTGAAAGGAAAAAAAATACTGGTTGTTAATACAGCTTCAAAATGTGGTTTGACGCCACAATACGAGCAGTTGGAAGAATTATATAAAACTTACAAAGAAAACAATTTCGTGATTATAGGTTTTCCTGCAAACAATTTTATGAGCCAAGAACCAGGTTCTAATGTAGAAATCGCAGAATTTTGTCAGAAAAATTATGGCGTCTC
>CAIYXD010000481.1 GCA_903930085.1 uncultured Flavobacteriia bacterium | reverse complement strand
TCCAAACTTGTTTCCGGTCGACAAAATTCGTCCGTATCAAATCGCAAAGCTTCTTTTTTTCGTTGCGGAATATAAATTGGTGTAATTTCCTCAGCCAAACGACCAGAAGCAGCTGCTTTCGCTGCTTTCTGTTGCGACCAAAAAGAAAATTGGTCTTGTGCTTCGCGCTCAATTCCATATAAATCGACTAAATTTTCAGCAGTTTCGCCCATGCCGTCAACGCCGTAAAGCTCTTCCATTTTTGGATTGATAAATCGCCATCCAAAGGAAGAATCAAACATTTGTGCATCCCGACCATAAGCAGCGGAAGTTTTTGAAATAACCCAAGGTCCGCGTGTCATATTTTCAATTCCACCAGAAATATAAATATCACCAGCGCCATCTTTAATTGCACGAGCAGCATTTATGGTAGCCGCCATTCCGGAAGCACAAAGTCGGTTAACCGTTTCTCCGCCAGATTGAAAAGGCAATCCAGCCAATAAACCAGACATTCTTGCGACGTTTCGATTGTCTTCGCCCGCTTGATTTGCGCAACCCATCAGCACATCTTCAATTAGCATCGGATCCAAATTTGGATTTCTTTCTAGCAATGCTTTTATCACATGTGCGCCAAGATCATCCGCTCTAACCGCAGATAATGTGCCGCCAAAACTCCCTATTGCCGTTCGAATTCCATCCACTATAAATACTTCTTTTGACATACCTTTTTTTTGATTCCATAAAGGTAACAATTTTAGTATTGTCTGGATTCTAGCTGCCTATATTTTAAACGATATTGCAAAAAAGCAACACGTATTCTATTACAACCTAGATTTTATAGCTGATTCAAATAATAAAATGAATGCTTATTAGGTAACATTCATCACCTTTTTACTAAACATTACGCAGTATTTTTAGTGGATAAATACCTTACTTATGGAAAATAATTCAGATTTTAAACTAAAATTTCTAGGTGGCGTCGAAACCGTAACTGGATCAAAAATTCTATTGGAAATCTCAAAAAACAGATACCTCATCGATTGCGGACTCTTTCAAGGAATAAAAGAATTAAGAAAATTGAATTGGGAACCCTTTCCGATTGATGCGCATTCCATCGATGACTTGATTCTCACACACGGACATTTAGACCACTGCGGTTATATTCCGCTTTTGGTAAAAAAGGGTTTTAAAGGGAAAATTCACTGTACTAATCCGACGAAGGAACTGACGGAAATTATTTTATTGGACAGCGCAAAGATTCAGGAAGAAGATGCAGAACGAGCGAACAGACACCAATATACAAAACATAAAAAAGCCGAACCGCTTTACACCGTTGCAGATGTTGTGCATGCCATGAAGCTTTTTGAAACGCACGATTTGCACGAGTGGGTAATTCTAGATGCAAATTCGAAATTTCAATTTTTAAACAGCGGACATATTTTGGGATCAGCATTCATTGATTTTCGAATCAGAGAAACAAAACTAATTTTTAGCGGCGATATTGGTCGCACAAAACCCATGTTACTGTATCCGCCAAAACAAATAAAGGATGCGGATTATATCATTTTAGAATCCACGTATGGCGACAGGGTGCATGCCGTTGCGGATGTGAAATCGGAATTATTGAAGGTGATTGACGAAACATATGCCAGAAAAGGGATTTTGATGATTCCATCCTTTGCCGTCGAAAGAACACAGGAATTAATCTACCTACTTCACCAATTGAAACAAGAGGATAAATTACCCAAAATGCCAATTTATCTCGATTCGCCAATGGGAATTAATTCCACAAATGTGTATATTAAATATACAGAATGGCAAAATCTTTCGCGTTTTGACTTAAGTAATATGTACAATGATGTTATCTTTATCAATGAATATGAACACTCAAGAGAGGTTGTTGCAGATAAACAATCTAAAATTGTAATCGCTGGAAGCGGTATGATGGAAGGCGGAAGAATATTACACTATTTAAACAACCACGTGGAGAATGAAAAAAACACCCTTCTTTTTGTTGGGTTTCAAGGAGAAGGAACGAGAGGACGTGCGATTCTCGAAGGAAGTACAGAAATAAAGTTTTTTGGCGAATACCGCAATGTGAAATGCCACATTAGCAGTATTTCTGCGCTTTCAGCACATGGCGATCAACTGGAAATGGTGGATTGGCTATCTCATTTCACCAAAAAACCGAAAGAGATTTTCATCAACCACGGCGAGCACCACCAAGCAGATGCGCTGCGTGTAAAAATAAACTATGTGCTTGGCTGGGAAGCAAAAATTCCGAAAATGAACACTGAATATATTTTACCTTATTAGAAAATGAATACATTCCGCCCAATAGAAAAAAAAGACATCGAATTCTTTCTTGAATTTATGCCAGATCGCTGCTTTACAGACCAAGAAAATTTCGAGAAATATGGTCACGATGAAACGGAAGATTTGGTTTACTTTCCTGAAATCGTTCTGAAGCCAGAAACTCCTGAAGAAGTTTCCAAAATTCTGGCCTACTGCAATGCAAATCGCATTCCTGTTACGCCTTCCGGAGCGCGAACAGGATTAAGTGGCGGTTCGTTGCCTGTTCACAAAGGAATTGCGCTTTCCATGGAGAAATTTAACCGGATTTTACATATTGATGAAAATAATCACCAAGTGACAACAGAACCAGCCGTAATTACAGAAGTGTTGCAAAATACGCTGAAAGAAAAAGGTTTATTTTACCCGCCAGATCCTGCAAGTAAAGGAAGTTGTTTTATTGGTGGAAATATTTCGGAAAATTCTGGCGGTCCGAAGGCTGTAAAATATGGCGTAACCAAAGATTATGTTTTAAATCTGGAAATTGTTTTGCCAACGGGAGAAATAATTTGGACAGGTGCAAATGTTTTGAAAAACGCTACCGGTTACAATTTAACGCAGCTGATTGTTGGTTCAGAAGGAACTTTAGCTGTGATAACAAAAATTGTTTTGCGTTTAATTCCCCATCCAACGAAAGATCTTTTGCTGCTCGTTCCGTTTTTTGACGCCGGAAAAGCATGTGAAGCTGTAGCTGCAATTTTTAAAGCTGGAATTACACCGAGCGGTATGGAATTCATGGAACGCGACGCATTAGTTTACACACAGGAATTTACAGGCGATTTTTCGATTGAAGTAAAAGAAAATCATGCTGCGCATTTATTAATTGAGGTGGATGGTTTCGATTCCGATATTCTTATGGGAGAATGTGAAAAAATAATGTCAGTCTTGGAAAATTTTGAAACGGACGAAATTTTATTTGCGGAAAGTGAAGCACAAAAAAATAGTTTATGGTCGCTTCGCAGAAAAGCGGGAGAAGCAGTTAAATCGCAATCTATTTATAAAGAGGAGGATACGGTTGTTCCGCGGTTTGAATTACCAAAACTATTGCACCATGTAAAAGCGATTGGTAAAAAATATAATTTACATTCTGTTTGCTATGGCCATGCTGGAGATGGGAATTTACACGTCAACATTCTAAAAGGAAATCTAAGCGACGCGGAATGGGAAATTGAATTACCGAAAGCAATTCGAGAGATCTTCACCGAAGTTGTTAATTTGGGAGGAACGCTTTCTGGGGAACACGGAATCGGTTTGGTGCAAAAAGGCTATATGGATATTGCTTTTCCGGAGGTAAGTTTACAACTAATGCGTAACATTAAAAACGTATTTGATCCAAATGGAATTTTGAATCCAGGAAAAATAATGAATTAAAGAGTGAACGAAATTAGTTACTAAACAATGGTTTAATTTAATTCTGATGCGAATAGAAATTTATTTGGGGAAACTAAATTCGTTTTTACGGCATACATCACTATTCCCGCTGTATTTTTAACGCCTAATTTTGCCATTATATTTTTTCGATGCGTGTTGATTGTGTGGTTACTTAAAAAGAGGTATTCCGCGATTTGTGCATTAGTCATTCCTTCGGCAATCAAAACAATTATTTGATTTTCACGCTCGGAAACAATTACCGCTTCGCAGGAAAAGGATTCGAAATCTATGTCGTTTACATCAATGGAAGCGCGCTGAATAGTTTCTAGAATCTGTCCACAAAAAAACTTATTCCCCTTCCCTGTTTCTTCCACAGCGCTTATAATTTCTGATAATTCGCAGTCTTTTTTAACATAGCTTTTCACACCTGAGCGCAAAGCGTTAACCAAGGTTTGTGCAGATTGATCTGGGGTAATTGCTAAAAATTTAGCCGCAGGCTGAAACGATAATATCTTTGGTATAACATCGATATCAAAACCGGGTGAAGTGTAATCGATTAAAATAACCGCTGCACCAAAATTCTTGACAATTTGAATCAATTCTTCTTTATTTCTAGCATCACCAACGATTTTAAACGCTGTTTGTGTGCTAAGAATGGTTCTCATTCCCACCCGAACTAAATCATTACTATCAGCTAAAATAACGTGCACCTTATTTAGAATTGTTTTAAACAAAGTTACTAAGATTGTTGAATTTCAGAGGCTAATTCTAGAAAGATTTTCAAAAAAAACAAATGTTGAACTGTTGAAAAAACGTTTCACCTGTTCGTTGGCACTAATAGGTTGAAATTAAAATAGATAATCCGAAATTCAGCCATAAAAAAAGTCCGGAAACATATTCCCGGACTTTTTCTTTTTCATTTTTATGTATCAACGTGTAAATAACATTTCTCTAAATTTCGGCAATGGCCATAACTCATCGTCTACCAATAATTCTAATTTATCTGCGTGGTAACGTATTTCGTCAAAGTGCACTTTTACCAAATCGCAATAAGCAATTGCTTTTTCTTCGGCGTGTCCAAATTTATTTGCTGCTTTACGTGCCGTCAACATAACGTCTGCAGTGGATTTCATACTGTTAAAATGCACTGCAATCCGCTGGATTAATTCAATTTGCGCTTTTGCAGCCTCTTTTCCTGCTTTTTCACCTAAAACGGCTAATAAACCTTGCACATTTTTCAGTAATTTATTTTGGTAATCCACAACAGCTGGAATAATCATAGATTGAACAACATCGCCCATAATTCTTGCTTCTATTTGAATTTTCAAGGTGTAATTATCGAATTCGATTTCCTGTCTTGCCTCCAATTCGCGTGGTGTCAATATTTTCATATCGTCGAATAAATGGATCACTTTTTTATCGCTCCAAATTTTCAATGCACGCGGCGTATCTTTTAAGTTCTTCAGACCTCTTTTCTCTGCTTCTTTCACCCACTCGTCCCCGTATCCATTTCCTTCGAAACGAATTTTCTTGGATTCTTTGATCAATTTTTGCAGTTCTTTCAAGATTGCTTCATCTTTTGCTTCGCCTTTATCAATTCGAACGTCGACTGATTTTTTGAATGCAATTAATTGGTTTGCCATAATCGTGTTCAGAACAATCATTGCAGAACCACAATTTGCAGTGGAGCCAACCGCACGGAATTCAAATTTATTTCCTGTAAATGCAAAAGGTGACGTTCTATTTCTATCGGTATTATCCAATAAAATTTGTGGAATTTTTCCAATATTTAATTTCAATTCGGTCTTTTCTTCCGGCGTCATTCTGCCCGCTTTCACATTTTGTTCAATATCATCCAATAATCCGGACAACTGGGAACCAATGAATGCAGAAATAATTGCTGGCGGAGCTTCGTTTGCTCCCAAACGGTGATCGTTTCCTGCCGATGCGATACAAGCGCGTAAAATATCCGCATGGTCGTGAATTGCCTTGATCGTATTTACAAAAAACGTAAGAAATTGTAGATTCGATTTTGGATTTTTCCCCGGAGCCAATAAATTCACACCTGTATTTGTTGCCAATGACCAGTTGTTGTGTTTTCCAGATCCATTTACGCCTGCGAAAGGTTTTTCATGCAATAAAACACGGAAATTGTGCTTTCTTGCCGTTTTCTCCATAATATCCATCAGCAATAAATTGTGGTCATTTGCCAGGTTACATTCCTCAAACATCGGAGCACATTCAAATTGATTTGGAGCAACTTCATTGTGGCGTGTTGTAACAGGAATTCCAAGTAAAATAGATTCCGTTTCAAAATCACGCATAAAAGCTGTAACGCGATCGGGGATTGAACCAAAATAATGATCCTCCAATTGTTGACCTTTCGCCGCAGCGTGACCAAACAATGCTCTTCCTGTCATCATCAAATCCGGTCGCGCATTGAACAACGATTGGTCAATTAAAAAATATTCTTGTTCCCAACCTAAAGTTGCGTTAACCTTCGTAACATTTTTATCAAAATACTGACAAACTTCCGTTGCGGCTTGATCTACCGCATTTAGAGCCTTCAGTAAAGGCATTTTGTAATCTAAGGATTCACCGGTATACGAAATAAATATAGTTGGAATACAAAGTGTTTTTCCAATTACAAAAGCCGGAGAAGATGGATCCCAAGCGGTATAACCTCTTGCTTCAAATGTATTTCGAATTCCACCATTTGGAAACGACGAAGCGTCTGGTTCTTGTTGCACCAATAATTCGCCATCAAAACGTTCAATTGCTCTTCCGGGACCAACTGGTTTGAAAAATGCATCGTGCTTTTCTGCTGTTGATCCAGTCAAAGGTTGGAACCAGTGCGTATAATGTGTTGCGCCTTTTGTTAAAGCCCAATCTTTCATTGCAGAAGCAACTTGATCTGCCATTTTACGCTCCAAACGTGTTCCGTTTTGTATAGATTCTTGCATAGATTTGAATGCATCTGATGGAAGGTATTCCCGCATCACTTCCATGTGGAATACGTTTTTACCAAACAATTCAGAAACTCTTCCATTGAATTCAATGTGCTTCGGAGTTCTATTCAAAACATCTTGATACGCTTGCTGCCTTTTTGTTGCCATGGTTAAATTTTATTTTTTTGCAAATTTAGCTTAAATTTTAGGGGGTAAATAAAAAAAAGATTACTTTTTTATTAACATACCCCTATTAATTTTACTTAAATCAATTTTTTTTTGAAAAAAAGCTAGAAATTGTTCGTTTTTTGAAAGATTGGACTTCGAAAAAGCACCAATGCAAAAAAGGGCATCGTCGGACGCCCTTTTCACCGGTATAATACTACGAAACAATTACATGTGTCGTTTCTTTGCCGATTCAGCTTTTATCTCTTGTTATACGCTGTAAAGCGAAACAATTTTCTCTTGGTTTCACCAAAAAAGACCAAAGCAGTATCTTTTCGTATTTCTTTCAATTGGTAAGCTGTAGCTAAGTTACTAGAACGCTGCCCTTTTTGAAAATGGTTTCTATGAATGGTTGCACAACTTCTTTCAATATTCTAAAAAGTTCAGTAGAAAGGATTTTTTGTAGAAAAACAGCCCAGTCAATACTGCTAATTATTGTGAAGGCATTAAAATGAAAAAAGGAAGACATTTGCATGTCCTCCTTTAAACTAAACCTAAACGAATCTACTACTATAACCATTAAACTGAAGTAAAGATAAAGTGCATTTACAGCTATGACAATTACTTTCAATGAATGTAAATTAGACTTCAGCGAATGTTCAAACTATTTCAATGAATTGCTTTGAATAGGATAAAAATTTGGTATATCCAGAATTATTGGATTATAAAAACTAGCAGACTCTTGCCTTTAGCGGAAATGAAAAAAGGAAGACATTTGCATGTCCTCCTTTAAACTAAACCTAAACGAATCTACTACTATAACCATTAAACTGAAGCTAAGTTACCAACCGAATGTGGCCGCTACAATTTGTTTCAACGAAAAAAGATTATTTTTCAGCGAGCGCATTGTTTTAACCTATAAACGAAAAAAATGGAAAGGAAATTGAAAGGAAAAAGATTTAATATGCTGTGATTTGGAGTGATTTCAATTGCAAGCAGCAATTATTGGAATCAAAAAAAGGAAGTTATCAACTAACTTCCTTTTAATTACTTAGCCGGAATAACTACTAGGTAGCCGCCCACATCCAAACTTTGTATGTTTAATTTCCCAAATATTGTTTTCAACTGAAATCACTTTCTATTTTACTAGCAACTTTGAAAAAATCAAACTCTTAAACTAAACCTAAAACGAATCTACTATAACCATTAAACTAGGTCTAAGTTAATCACTGTTTTTAATGCTGGAAATTGGATTCAATGAAACGATAATTTTCTTCAGTGAACGCGCTA
>CAIYXD010000480.1 GCA_903930085.1 uncultured Flavobacteriia bacterium | reverse complement strand
TTCAGGCTGAAATTAACGGAATGATGCAGAATTATCAGGATGAATATGGTGACTTAACGTTTTTTATGACTGGCGGAGATTTACAATACTTTGATTTCCCTATAAAAAATAACATCTTTGTAGACTATAATTTAACATTAAAGGGTCTTTACCAAATATATTTACGAAATGCGCATTAAATTAGTATCTTTTTTCTTAGTATTTATTACGGTTCAAGTAGCTGCGCAAAAAACATCCAGTTCACCGTTTTCCTCCTTTGGATTTGGGGAAAAGGATGGAATGGACCACGCAACGTTTACAGGTTTAGGAAATTCTACTATTACCTATTTTGATTCTACCGTTGTGAATTTTTACAATCCATCCACCTACAACACACTTGGTCAAGGGCAACCTATATTTTCACTTGGTGTTACTTCTAGGCTTTCTTTTTACAACCAAAACACTGTAAATGTATTCAAAGCAGCCGCTTTCGTCGACCATTTTGCAATGGCTTTTACCCTGAAGAAGCACTTTGGATTAGCATTTGGGTTAAAACCATTTTCTAGAAAAGGCTATGAAATTGCAGAGCGCGTTGCCGTTGGTTCTGATTCCTTGAAATATTCCTACATCGGAAGTGGTGGAACAAACCAAGTTTTTATTGGACTCAGCACCAATTTGATAAAGCTAAAAAAAACAACCCTTTCTGTTGGAACAAATTTGAGTTATTTGTTTGGCGCTTCCACCAATGAAAGAAGAAGTCAATTGATTTCTGGAACAGAATTATTTGGCGGAATAGATTACAACACCATACGTATGAATTCGTTTCATTACGAATTTGGAGCATTTTTTAGACAAACCATTCGCGAAAGACATGATTTTACTTTTGCAGGGGTACTAGAACCAGCACAAAGTTTGAACGCAACATTGGATAACTATTTATTTCAGGGAACTGTTGGGAACCCAAATACCTACGATACGTTATTTTCAACTATAGATCAGACCGGTAAAATTAAAATTGGGTCCACCTTAAATTTAGGCTTCAATTATAACTTTAAATTTAAGAATACAAAAAAGGATAATGCCTCGCGCAATTCGGAAATTGGAATTCACCTTAACTATTCCACGACAGACTGGACAACGTTCTCATCGACATTCGATCAAAATAGTGAATTACTTGCAACATCTAAATTGACCTTTGGAATTCAATATACACCAGAATACAAATTTCTAGAAAACTCCATAAATTCCAGTTTTCTGGGAAGAACACGTTACCGGGTTGGTTATTACCAATATACGCTCCCCTATTCCGCTGATGGATCGCAATTGCGAGACTTTGGCACAACATTTGGTTTCGGAATCCCAATAATGGGTCAACAATCTCTTTCCAGCGTCAATGTTGGTTTTTCACTTGGGAAAAGAGAGAATGGAGAAGCCAATACAATGAATGAGAAATATATTGGAATTAATTTTGGTGTTTGCTTAGCACCAGCGAATTTCGAAAGATGGTTTAAAAAAAGAAAATTAGATTAAAACAAAAAAAAATGAAACTAGGTAGATTATTTTTAAGTGCAATTGTAGGAACAGCAACGTTATTAACTTTTAACGTATTTGCGCAAGAAGAAACAGAACAAGAAAAAGAATGCAAACGGATGCGTTTCTTAGCAGGCGAAGAATTGAAAATTCAAAATTACGCGGTTGCAACGACCTATTATTTGAAAGGAGAAACTATTTGTGGTGGTTATGATAAAGCCAATTACGACAGAATGATAGGAACCTTGAGAAATACAATTGGAAGCGAAGCCGATAAGGTTAGAAAAGGAACCTACATGGATACTTTATTAGCCGTTTACACGCGAATGGAAGATAAAGGACTTTACGATAAATCAAATGATTTGATCCGTGCAACCTATATCGTTCAAGCGACTAAGCCGAATCGTGTTTTGGCAAATGAATTATTTACACGGGGAATAAATAGCTTCGGTATAAAATCTAGCGAAACGAATATTTCTCTGTTCTATTACAATTTGTATGTATTGCATACAGAAGCTGCAGCGGACAAAAAAGCGGAATACAAAAAGCAATTGATTTCAGAATACTTCCACCTTTCGGCTTTGATTGGGGAGGCTAAAATGTCTGTTAAAACACAAGAAAATCTTACCACTTACTTCAACAATGTTGTTCGGACGTGTGCCGACATTCTTCCAGAATTAAAAGGCTTTATGTCCTCTTTACCAAAAGAAGTAAATTTAAAAAAGAGCACGGTAAACAACTTCATTAGTTTATTGGAAAACAAAGGTTGCTCCGACAGCAAAGAATATGAAATGTTAATTGACACCTTGATTTCTATTGATCCATCTATTGATGCTGTATTAGCGAAAGCAAAATTATTGCGCGCTAAAAAACGTTACTCAGAGTCTATTGCAACCTTAAAAAATGCAAAGACTATGACAACAGATGCTGAAAAGAAAGAAGAAATCGAATTTATGATTGCTGAAATACAATTTTCTTCTGGAAGTTACAATGCGGCATATACAACCGCTTTAAGTGTATCCGGAAAAAATAGATCTGACGCTGTTAGACTTGCTGCATCCTGTGTCGCAAAAACTGCTAACAGTTGCGGAACAAGTACACTAGAAAGAAAAGCAAACTATTTGTATGCTGCGCAATTGGCGGATCGTGCTGGAGATGGATCAGGAGCATCTAAATACCGCGCTGCAGGTCCTAGC
>CAIYXD010000479.1 GCA_903930085.1 uncultured Flavobacteriia bacterium | reverse complement strand
TCGATTTTACTGATTTTATCTTTTTTTCCTCCGCTAAAATATAAGGTTGTCCATTCGCTTTCCTTGGGAATTGAATTTTGATTTGAAATGGTGTATTCTATTTCTGGAACCTCAATATATTCTGGTGTTTCTTCGTCAGAATTAATTAATAAATAGGAAGAGCCATTTGCTTTCATTCTAGCCGTTCTTCCATTTCGGTGTATAAATGCTTCTTTGCTGTTTGGATATTGAAAATGAACCACGTGCTGAATTTCAGGAATATCCAACCCGCGAGAACCTAAATCCGTACAAATCAACGTATGACATGTTCCATTTCTGAATTTTATGAGCGCCCGCTCTCGTTCTTCTTGCTCTAATCCACCGTGGTAGATTTGCGATTCATAACCGTTTTCGGCTAGAAATTCGGATAAGTTTTCGGTTGCTTCTCTGAAATTACAGAAAACAATCGTTAAGTCACCGTCGAAAGAACAAAGTAAATCAAAGATTCTGTCGTATTTGTTTTTTGTCGAAACTGGAAATTTCCAAAATGTAATCGCTGGTTCAAGGGACGAATCCAATTGATTTATAATAGCAGGAGAATTGAAATCTAGAAAAGTTGGGAAATCAGCTAATTCAGTTGCAGAAACTAATGTAGTTCTTTTAAGAGTAATTAAATCCTGGTGAATGAATTTCATTTGATCTTCAAAACCAAATTCCAAGCATTTATCATATTCGTCAATTACCAATTGCTCAATTTCACTAAGGTCTAAATTACCGCGCGTTATATGGTCGCAAATTCTTCCTGGAGTGCCAATTAATACCGCCGGCGATTCCGTTAGGCTATTTGTTTCAACCCGCATCGAATGACCGCCGTAACAAGTCAATACCTTGAAATTCGTTTTCATGGATTTAAAAACGTTTTCAATTTGCATGGCAAGTTCGCGGGAAGGAGCAAGAATCAATGCTTGTATTCCGCTAGTTTCCGCTTTTAAATTAAAGAATAAAGGAAGTAAAAATGCAAATGTTTTTCCGGATCCAGTTTGCGACAATAGCAACAAATTAGTAGCGTTTTCCGCTTGAACAAGCGTCTCTTTTTGAAGCTGGTTCAATTCTTTGAATCCTATATTTTGCAGCGTACTGCTGATTTGTTCCTGATTATAATTCATTGTGCAAAGATAGGCTAATGTATTTGTTTTTCTTGAATTCTTTCCAAGCAAAATAATCCGCTAATTAAGCGATACTTGAGAAAAGTTTCCGCCTTCTAAAAAAGATTAGATAAAATACAGCGCTGATTATAGCAGGAATAACGTAGAAACGAAAAATTGATTTTATGCTTCGATTGCTCGGTTCATCAGGGTAATCATTGCCAATGTCACAATAAATAATTGTGTAGCTGTTTCATCGTCCAATGAAGTTCCGTCTTCATCCTCTGTGGAGATTTCCATCGCCATGAATTGAGCTAATTCCGGCTGATCGCAAAATGTTTCCAAAATTTCGTCGTCGTCATTTTCAAAATACGCATCCAACATATCAAAATACGGTTCTTCGAATGCGTCAATATCATCCTCAGAAATATTTTTCAAGGTAACTCCTTCTTGCGCAAAACATTCACCAATAAGGCAATAATAGTAGATCAATAATCCTTCTAATTTATCGTTCTGGTATTCAATTGCCGCAGACATTACATACCCTAAAAGAGTTGGTTGCGCTGTTGCATAAATTTCAGATAAACTTTCTAAAGCGTCATCGTCTAAATTGTCAACTTTTTTAATTGCTTTTTCAATACTAGCAAGTGAGATATGCTTCATCTTTATTTTTTTTGTAAAAGTAGGTATTTAAAATATTCCTTTGGCAGAGAATTCAATGTTATTTAATTGTTCCGAAATCAAAACAGGAAGATTTCTTAAATTCTATTAACTTTGAGTAAATTCTTTTAAAATGGCATTTTTTTCTCCAGATTTCCTTCAGTTCTTTATTGAATTGGCTCCAAATAACAACAAAGACTGGTTCGATAGTAATCGTAAAAGGTATGAGAATGTGGTGAAGGAACCGTTTAAAAAATTTGTGCAACATCTAATTGATGAACTTGCCAAATCAAATCCTGCCTTTGAAAGTTTAGAAGCGAAAGATTGTATTTTTAGAATTAACCGAGATGTTAGATTTTCAAAAGATAAAATGCCATATAAAATGATGGTTTCTGCTGTAATCGCGCCAGGCGGAAAGAAAAGCAAAGCTATAAATGGCGTGTATTTTGAATTTGGGCCAGAACATGTGCGCGTTTATGGAGGAGTTTATGAAATTGACAAGGAAGATCTTCTAACTGTTAGAGAAGCTATAGCAAAGGATATTCCGAAGTTTCAAGAAGCCTACAAGAATCCTGTTTTTAAGGATGTTTTTGGGGAAATTAAAGGAGAAAAGAACAAGATTATTCCAAAAGATTTAAAAGCAGCAGCAGAAATAGAGCCCTTGATTTTCAATAAACAATGGTATTTTTACACGGAATTTGATCCAGAATTTGTTTTGTCGGAATCATTAGACAAGGAAATTTTGGCTTGCTACGCAGCTGGAAGGCCCGTAGAAAACTATTTTAATGCAGTAATAAAACGAAATTAATTCGCCCAAACACAAAAAAAGCTTTAATACTAAAAAACGTAAAGAATCGAATATGTTAAAACACATTTTACTTTTTGGAGGGATAATTTTATCCACTTTCACTTTTTCTCAAAAAAAATCGTTAACGCTTAAAGATGCTGTATCTGGTCAGTATCGGGTGTATGGACCGGATCGAATAAATGGATTTCAGTGGATTCCAAATACAGATAGTTATTCTTTCGTTAGTAAAAATTACCAGGTATTATATACTTCCTCCGTTCAAAGTAAAAAAGACGAGGAGCGAATTACGATCCAAGCGGTAAACACTTCCTTGAACAGCGAATTGACTTCCTTTTTTGGATTGGAATGGAAAGATGCCAACGCGTTTTTCATCAACGATGGAGTAAATTTCTATTCGTATAATTTGGCAACGTCTAAAGGTCAATTAATTTATACGTTGGATGAAACAGCAGAGAATGCCTTATTCCATCCAATTTCTGGAAACTGCGCTTTCACGAAAGGAAACAATGTTTATCTAACAAGCGCTACAGGCTTGAAAAGCACCGTAACAGATAACGAAAATAAAAATATTGTTTCTGGTGCAGCAATTGCACGAAGTGAATTTGGAATTTCGGGCGGTTTGTTTTGGTCGCTAAATGGACAATTATTGGCGTTTTACCAAAAAGACGAGACCAATGTGCACGATTATCCTTTGTTGGATGATTCTAAAGTTCCTGGGGAATTAATTTCCATAAAGTATCCAATGGCTGGTCAGTCGTCTGAAAAACCGAAAGTTGGAATTTATAATTTAGCGAATAACCAAACTGTTTTTATTTCTCCAAAAGGAAATGTGGACGATTATCTTACAAATGTTGTATTTACACCTGACAATAATTTCATTGTACTTGCAGAAGTAAACCGCGATCAAAATCACATGTGGTTGAATGTTTACGATTCAAAAACCGGTAAATTTGTTAAAACCCTTTTGGAAGAATCCAATGATAAATGGGTAGAGCCGGAGCATCCTGCCTTCTTCCCAAGCGACAAGTCCAATAACTTTATTTGGATTTCTGAAAAAGATGGATTCAATAACCTCTATTACTATGATTTTTCGGGTAAATTAATTCGCCAATTGACGAGCAATAAATTTGTGGTGAAAAATATCTTGGAAGCGAAAAACGCAGGAAAGCTAATTTATTTTACAGCGACTGGTGCAAATCCTCTTAATACATTGCTTTATTCCGTTGATTTAAATGGTAAACAAACGCAAATTTCAACTACGGAAGGAACGCATGAAGTGGCATTTTCAACAGATGGTAAATACCTATACGATGCTTTTTCTAATCATAGTGTACCACATCGTTCAGAAATTTTCACTTCTTCCGGCAAAAAGGCAAAATTCCTAATACAGAGCAACGAGAAATTGTCCGATATTTCAATTGGATCCGCAGAAACATCAACCTTAAAAGGGAAAGATGGTTCCATTTTATATACTAGATTAATAAAGCCAAGTAATTTTGATCCTTCGAAAAAATACCCGGTTTTGGTATATGTATATGGTGGACCGCACGCACAAATGATTACTAATTCGTGGTTGGATGGCGCAAATTTATGGATGTATTGGATGGCAGAACAAGGTTATTTAGTTTACACCCTAGACGGAAGAGGTTCTGCAGAAAGAGGTTTTGCATTTGAATCTCAAATTCACCGTCAACTAGGAACATTGGAAATGGAAGATCAATTAACTGGAGTAGATTATTTAAAATCACTACCGTATGTTGATGCCGATAGATTAGCCATTCACGGTTGGTCATTTGGAGGTTTTATGACTACTTCGTTGCTGTTGCGCCACCCAGATGTGTTTAAAGTTGGCGTTGCCGGCGGACCAGTGACAGATTGGAAATTCTATGAAATTATGTATGGAGAAAGATACATGGATCAGCCAGCTCAAAACGAAAAAGGATATGCAGAATCAAGTTTGTTGACGCATGCTTCAAAATTAAAAGGAGATTTATTGCTCATTCACGGAACAGTGGATGATGTTGTTGTAATGCAACATAACTTAGTTTTGGTTAAAAAGTTTGTAGAACTAGGAATCCAAATGGATTTTTTCCCCTATCCAATGCATAAACATAATGTGGGTGGAAAAGACAGGGTGCACTTAATGGAAAAAGTTCTCACCTATGTTATTGAAAATAACCAGTAATCTATTTTTTGTTTCAAAGCGTATAAATCTTGGCTAAATAAGTTATTTTAAAAGAACATCCAATCTCTTTTTAGTATATTTGGCGCCACATTTAAGGAGTTACGAAGCATGTTGGAGATTAGCGAAAAATCAAAGAAAAAATCAGATATAGTGACCAATAAGATATTTTTAGAGGCTTTCAAATTGATGTGTACTGCCAAAACTTTGGCTGAAAAATACGAGGCAAATAAAGAAATAACAGCTAAATATGTGCACGCAACTTCACGCGGACACGAAGCAATTCAGCTTGCTGTGGGCATGCAATTAAAACCGCAGGATTGGGTTTCTCCATATTACCGCGACGATAGTATTTTACTAGGTATCGGAATGCAGCCGTACGAATTAATGCTGCAGGTTTTTGCAAAAAAAGAAGATCCTTTTTCTGGCGGAAGAACCTATTATTGCCATCCTTCTTTGAAAAGAGAAGATATGCCAAAAATCCCACACCAATCTTCTGCAACGGGAATGCAAGCGATTCCAACTACTGGAATTGCAATGGGAATTCAATACAAAGAAAGTCAAGGTTTGGCAGAAGATTTTGGCGGACAAAATCCAGTTGTTGTTTGTTCGTTGGGCGATGCTTCTTGCACAGAAGGGGAAGTTTCAGAGGCATTACAAATGGCAGCGTTAAAGCAATTCCCAATTGTTTATTTGGTGCAAGATAATGGCTGGGATATTTCCGCAAATGCTGCAGAAACAAGAGCGCAAGATATAACGTTCTATGCGAAAGGATTTAACGGTATAGAAGTTAGAACGATTGATGGAAGTGATTTTCAACTTTCGTATGAAACGGTAGAAGAAGTTTTTGAAATTGTGCGAAGGGAACGTCGTCCATTTATTATTCATGCAAAAGTTCCCTTATTGGGTCACCATACTTCTGGCGTTCGAAAAGAATGGTACAGAGATGATTTGGAAGAAGCTGGAAAACAAGATCCATATCCAAAGTTGAAATCTGCAATTTTAGCCAATGGTATTGGAGAAGATGAAATAAGTGCCATTGAAGCAACGATTAGCAAGCAAATTGATTCTGAATACGAAAAGGCACTAAATGCAGAAGATCCTGATCCAAAATCAATAACAGATTTCATTTTTGCGCCAACGCCAATTACGGAAGAAAAAGGAGTACGCGAACCGGAAGGGAAAAAGAAAACTGTAATGGTAGATTCTGCACTTTTTGCTGTGCGCGAAATCATGAGTAAGCATCCAGAATCATTGGTTTATGGCCAAGATGTTGGTGGACGCTTGGGAGGTGTTTTTCGAGAAGCGGCAACATTGGCGCAAACATTTGGCGATGCGCGCGTTTTTAATACCCCGATTCAAGAAGCATTTATTATCGGTTCAACAGTTGGAATGTCTGCTGTTGGTTTGAAGCCAATTGTGGAAGTGCAATTTGCAGATTATATTTGGCCGGGACTGAACCAGTTATTTACCGAAGTTTCGCGTTCCTACTACCTTTCAAATGGCAAATGGCCGGTAAGTTGTATTATTCGCGTTCCAATTGGCGCGTACGGTTCTGGTGGTCCATATCATTCTTCTAGTGTGGAATCGATTCTTACAAATATTCGGGGAATAAAAGTTGCGTACCCTTCAACTGGAGCAGATTTGAAAGGTTTGATGAAAGCGGCATTTTACGATCCTAATCCAGTTGTAATGCTGGAACATAAAGGTTTGTACTGGTCTAAAATTCCTGGGACAGAAGGTGCAATGTCTATTGAACCAGACGAAGATTATATCATTCCTTTCGGTAAAGCGCGTGTTGTGCAGGAAGCTGCAGCAAATAAAATTTCAAACGGCGAATCTTGCGTTGTCATTACATACGGACGAGGCGTTTATTGGACGCTAGAAGCTGCGAAAGATTTTGATGGCTGTGTGGAAATAATTGATTTACGTACGCTCAATCCTTTGGATCATGAAACGATTAATTCCGTTTCTAGAAAACACGGAAAAGTAATGCTGGTAACGGAAGAATCGGTTGAATCTACTTTTACATTGGCCTTGGCGGGACGTATTCAACGCGATAATTTTAGTGAATTGGATGCGCCAATTTCTATTGTTGGTTCGGTTGATACACCAGCAATTCCGCTCAATTCTATTTTGGAAGCAGAATTATTAACGAATGCAGAGAAAGTTAAAACAGCATTGTCAGTATTGTTGAGTTATTAGTTTCATAATTCAAACTAATCTACTGTCCAATGAAATTGTTGTTGAAGCAGTGGCATTTTTCGCCAGTCAATCGCTTTGAAGTAATGGATTGATTTGGAGCTTTTTGGTAATAATTCCAATTCCAGTTGCTTTGATTTTTTAGAATACCGGTAATTAAAAAACGTTTTTTTATTCGAATAATCAACAATTGTAAGGCTTTGCTCTTTTGGGTTCACCTCAAGCTTGTAGTCTTGCATTTGCTGCTCTTTATTTTGAAAGATGAGGTAACCATCCCTGTGTATAAAAATATATTTTATGGGATTCTCACTTTCTGGAATACGATCTTTTCCAATTAAACTATACGCCATTTTATACGCGCCGTGAAGAATTGGTCGCTTGAAATTATCATCGTTAAAGTTTTGAGCGATGTAATATGGTAAAAGCGTCTCAATCGTAATAAGCACAATAAATACGAGTTTTAATATTCGTGCTAACTTCAAGTTAAAACTGAAAAAATTATTTTGAACAACCGAAGGGTTTATTTTATCTGCTTGATTACTCATTAACTGCCAAAATTTAAAAGAAATTGGGGAGAAGAGAAAAATTGTGATTAAAAGCAAAAAGGAAGAAAATAATTTTACGGAAATATCAAAACTATAATTGATGACAACTACTTGGATAAAAACGCCAATTGCAATCAAAACACCAAGATTTCTAGTTTTTCTAAACAGCATTAAAATTCCAGGGATTATTTCTAGAAGTCCCATGAAAATAGAGTAGGAGCGAGAACTTCCCAAGGTCGACCAAAATAAAATATCTTTATCCAAATCTCCAACCCGAGTGAAAAGTATGTTTGGTTCCGGTAGATAAAACTGGCATTTGAACACTTTGTCAAACCCATATTTCAATAGAATCCACGCCAAGTAATACGTTGCAACACTTCGAATAAAATAGATGGTTTTCACTTTGTTTAGATTACTGATTCGCAGCAAATCAAAAGAAGTTGTAAGCAGTAAACTTCCCATAAAAAGTATCGGCATCAGCAAATAAAGTCCTAAAGAATCGGAAGAGAAATCCTGCAATACAACTTCTTTACCCAACTGCGCAAAAATAAAATTAATGAATTCTCCAAATACAAATCGCGTAATTTCAGCTTGAATTTCTCCAAAAAGAAAGGTAAATGGAATGAAAAGTATTCCAAGCAACACAAAAATGGAGACGGTCAATTCAAATGATAAATACCTATTTTGTTTCAACGGAAAAGTCGTTTAAAATTTATGGTTAAAAATCGCATTAAAAAGAGAAAGGATAAAGATCAGAAATAGCGATTTTGGACGTTTCTTAGTGGCTGCATCCGAAACAGTTTCCGTAGAATTCTTTGTCGCTAAATCAGGTGTTTTTGATGGGCGTAATGTCGATATTTCCTTTTGAAAAGTACTGTCAAATCCAATAAATACGATACTATTTATTGGATTGGAAAAGAAATATTCATCTTTAAGCGTGTGTTTAATAGTACTCAAACTATTTTTGGAAGTGAATACTGGATGGTCATAAACAGTATCTCTTCCCGCCGACCAAAGTTGTTTTGATGATTTATCTCGACCATCAAATTCTTCCCAATTACAGCTTTCACTGGTAACCATTATTGCCGTATTATTGGAAAGTAAAATAACGCTGTCTAAATTGGAATTACGCACAAAACGTTGGGGAGCCATCCCGAAATTGGAAGTTAGAATAGAAGATTTTGCGTTCTTGAGCGCACGTGCGAAAGTTCTATTTGAGCCACTGTGACTTTTGTGTGCGATTAATCTTGTTTGACTTTGACTTACCGCAGAATTAAGGAAAATCAGACTGAATAAAAAATGTGAAATTTTCATAAATGTAGTTTTTCAATGCTACTACATTTCAAACAATTATTCGTTCAATTGACTTTAAAGTTTTTTAGAAAAAAATGGGAAGCATTAGACGATTATTCCGAATCTGGTTCAATGTGAACGAGGATATCCGTTACTTCGGGTAAATCTATTTTTAATTTATCCTTTACGGAATGTGCAATTGAATGTCCTTCCACAACACTTAGTTTTCCATCTACAATTACATGTAAATCAACTATATAGTTCATTCCCATTTTTCTTACTAAACACTTTTCTGTTCCAACAACACCGTTAATTAGACTGCTGCTTTTTCGTATTTGATCAATTAAATCGTCGTGTAAATGTTCGTCCATTATTTCACCAAGTGCGGGTCGAAAAATTAGGTAGGCATTGTACACAATAAACAATGAAGCAATTAGCGCAGCCCAATCGTCGGCTGCTTCATATCCTTTTCCCATGTATATTGCGATGGAAATTCCAATAAAAGCCATTAAGGAAGTAATTGCATCGCTGCGATGGTGCCAAGCATCCGCTTTGAGGGAAGTGCTTTTTGTCTCATTACTTTTCTTATTTACGTATTGAAAAGAAATTTCTTTGAAAATAATGATGAGTCCTAAAACGATCAAGGTGAATGATTCTGGCTTACTTTGTGGTCTTTGAATGTTGTGAATACTTTCAATAAAAATCACCGTTGCGGAAATCAATAAAAATCCAACTACAGCAAACGTAATAAGTGGCTCTGCTTTTCCATGTCCATACGGATGATTTTCATCTGGCGGTCGGGAAGCATATTTTAGCCCAAATAATACAAGAATAGAACTGAAAATATCTGTCGTGGATTCAATAGCATCTGCAATCAAAGCATAAGAATTGCCAAAAAATCCCGTGATTCCTTTCGCAATAGCTAAAAAAGTATTTCCCAAAATGCTGATGTAGGTTGCTTGGATAGCTTTCTGACTGTTATTTATTGTTGCTTTCATTCTTTTGTAAACCTACATTTTATTTTGCCATAATTCACTAGAAGAATATTAACATTTTTAAGCGGATAAATCTACTGATTTAGTATACAAAGAGAAGTAAATCATCGTAATTTTATACAAAATACAATTTATGAAATTAGGCACTCCAAAATCAGTTAAAGAAATAGCAGAATTAATTGGTTGTGAATTTATAGGTGATCCAAATCACAGTGTAAGTGGCATCAATGAAATTCATGTCGTGGTGCCAGGCGATTTAGTTTTTGTGGACCATCCGAAGTATTATCAAAAAGCATTGAATAGCGCCGCTACAACGATCTTAATCGACCAAAAAGTAGCGTGTCCGGAGGGGAAAGCACTTATTATTTCCAAATCTCCATTTGATGATTTTAATCGATTGACGCGTTTTTTCTCGCCTTACAAACCTCAAAATACTCCAATTGGAGATAATTGTGAAATTGATTCTTCCGCAATAATTTACCCGAATGTGTTTATTGGACACCGCGTGAAAATTGGTAAAAATGTTACTATTCATCCTGGCGCATGTATTTTGGACGATTCCACCTTGGATGAAAATGTTATCGTTGGACCAAATACCGTCATCGGACATTATGCGTTTTATTACAAAAAAAAACCAACTGGGTACGATCGCATGCATTCTTGCGGTGGCGTTCACTTGCATAAAGATGTAGAAATCGGAGCCTTGTGCACAATTGATTCCGGAGTTTCTGGGATTACAACAATTGGCGAGGGAACAAAAATTGACAACCAAGTGCATATTGGACACGATACAGTAGTTGGAAAGCATTGTTTAATGGCTGCGAATGTTGGCATTGCCGGCTGTGTTCGAATTGAAGATAAAGTTACTATTTGGGGACAGGTTGGATGTGCAAGTGATGTTACTCTTGGAGAAGGGGCAATTATTCTAGCGCAATCCGGAATTTCAAAAAGTTTGGAAGGTGGCAAAACCTATTTTGGAAGTCCTTGTTCGGAAGTGAAAGAAAAATTTAGAGAAATGGCAGCTTTGCGCCGCCTACCTCAAATTTTGGATAAATTGTAATGCGGGATAAACTGGTAAAGAATTTAGAGAATCAAATAAAAGTTAAGGATTTCAAATTAAATTCTTTGCTGGAAATCACGACCGCAATCAATTCCAATTTCGGGGTTGATCAATTGATTCGTATTTATGCGTTTATTCTTAAAGAGCAACTGGGATTTCATCGGTTTATTTTGTTTAACGAACAAGAAGATTGGAATTGTCTTTTAAAGGTTGGATTCAAAGGGAAAATTAAGGATATTGATGTCAAACGGGATCTATCTCGATTCAAAGAAATCACCGTAATTGAATCTTCCCAATCCAAGTTGCTTGCAGAATTTGACGTAATTATTCCGGTGTATCACAAAGAAAAAGCGCTTGCTTATTTATTGCTTTCTGGAATAAAGAATACCGAAACGGATACCGCCGAAAACAAAGCCGACAGAAGTTTTGTGCAAACCCTTACAAATATTATTGTTGTTGCGATTGAAAACAAGCGCATGGCAAAGCAAAGTATAGTGCAGGAACGAATCAAAAAGGAATTGGAAGTTGCCTCTGAAATGCAAAAATTATTATTCCCTTCTGACCTTCCTTCCAACCGAAGAATGGATATCTCAGCCAAATATACTCCGCGCCATGAAGTTGGTGGAGATTATTATGATTTTATTCCTTTAGGTGATGATGAGTACATTATTTGTATCGCTGACGTTTCGGGAAAAGGAATTGGTGCTGCAATGTTGATGGCAAACTTTCAGGCCACTATTCGAACCTTATTCAATTATCAGCGTTTTGAAATGGAATTCCTAATGGAGGAATTGAATAAAAAAGTCATGAAAAGCGCCAAAGGAGAAAAGTTTATCACATTTTTCATCGCACACTATAATGCAACTTCGCGAGAATTGAAATACGTCAATGCAGGCCATAATCACCCATTTATAACCAATGGTCGAAAAGTAGAAATGCTTTCGGAGGGTTGTATTGGACTTGGAATGTTAGATGAATTGCCTTTTATTCATATTGGTAAAAAAATATTGAAACCAAATACAACTATTGTCCTTTATACGGATGGAATTGTGGAATTGGAAAACGACAAGGAAGAGTATTTTGGCACAGAAAAACTGGTGAAATTAGTACACAGTTATTACCCACTAAAAATGGAAGATATGAATAATGTGATTTTCTCCAAATTGGATGAGTGGCGAGGCGATCTTAACTTAGTGGACGATACTGCAATTTTTAGTTGCCGATTTTTTTAACTACCGAATAAGATACATTTTTCCAAATTCCTTCTTGAAATGCGCATCTGCACCTGATTCCAAATGCTTGATTTTTTCTCCGTTAATTTGAGCTTTTACAGTATATAAATATACGCCATTTGCCAACGGATCGCCAAACTCATCCTTTCCGTCCCAAGCATATTCCGAGATGTTTCTTCCAATTTGAATAGTTCCTAATTCATCTTCTGTTATTTCCCGGACCACTCTTCCCGAAACTGTCATAATTTGAATGATTATTTCATCGGGAGCTTCAAGGCCAGTCAATGTAAATACAAAACGCGTGCTTGTACTGAAAGGATTCGGATAATTCACCATTTGTGTAATGGCGGATTCATGTATTACTTCAAAAGTAATACGGTACTCCAAGTCGCCAGATTCATTGCCACTTCTATCGGAACCTTGCACTGAAATTGTATATTTACCATCTTTCGCGAAATAGGCAGGATAGAGAATTTTAAAACGTTTACTTTGGCTTTCTGCTGGAATCCATTGCATAACAGTATTACCGTCTGCATCCATAAAAGGAATTCTTCTTTGTTTTCCATCAGGATCTGTCAAGTAAATACCAAATAATGCCGTATCGGAAATTGCATTCATCAATAATAATTCATTTTCGTCTTTTAGGGATATTAATATCTCACTTTCCGGAGAAACGATATCGCCATTTAAAATATGTCGACCATTAAATGTAACATCCAAAACTGGGTGTTGATCGTCGCCAGAAACATAAAAAGGAATTTGCAGAAGATTGTTAAAGTGCTTTTGTTCGGGTTGGTCCGTAACAAATAAACTTCCATTCACATATGGATTTACTTCCATCCAAAACGAATTCAATCCAAGCAAACCGATAGTAGAAAATGTGATAGTGTCGCGAAATATCTCACCTACTAGAAGTGAATCTTGTCTGGAATAACTAATCGGATGTTTCTGTTGGTTATCATCTTGAATCCAATAGTTTACAAGCAAAGAATCCATCGGTAAAGTAAAAATATTTTTGATATCTACTGCAAATTGACCCGTTTCTCCTTCCGTTAAAGTGTCTGAGTTTGGTAGCCACGAATATCCAGAACTTCCATCAATTGCAGCTTCTGGAAGTGGCGTGTATAGCACGTGCCATCTGTCTATTTGCGCTGGTGAAAAACCTACAGAATCTATATAAAAAGCACTTAGTTGAATAAATGGATAATCACTAGCGTTAACATAAGCACTCAAATCGATAATGGAATCATTTAGCGTGAAAGTGAGCGTGTCGCTCGTTTGGTAAATCCCTTCACTATTATATGCTTTTACATAAAGTACTGTTGAGTCTTCATTTGGATTATTCAATGGATCTTGTTTCCAGAAAAGGGATTGCCAATCTCCTGCAGGACCTATTAATTCCGATGATTCGCTGCCAATATAGTCAGATCCAATAAGTTCCGCAGTTAGTTGGATGTCTTGCCCGTAATACTGCGAAAAAACTTCAATAACGGAGTTGGGATTTCCTTTTTTGCAGAAAAATGCAAAAGGAAGATTTGGTCTACCGGGAACAATACTATCCGAACCTAAATTTTGGAAGGTTGCAAATGTTTGCGGATCCCAACTAGAGTATAAAGTTGTCATTGGGGAATAGACTAAAATAAAATGACTATCCGGAACTGTCGCAAGCATATTTTGAAAATTAAGACGTCCATCGGGACTTCCTTGTCTAAAAACAAAATAATTTTCTGCACGACCTCTGCAAAGTTCCTCTCCATAAACAACAGCATTGACTTCTGTTTGCCACGGTTGAAAACTGAGTGGATCTATAACTGCAACATAAAAAGAGGGTGTATAAAAACACAATCCATATTCCTTCTGTTGGCCGTTAATAGAATATTCATTAAAAATCCCTTCGTTGGCAGTACTTGCTTTTACATCACAGGTTAATTCTGCACTATTCGGCCCAAAAAATCGTGTCCTATTAGCGCGGTTATATTCTACTCCATTAAAATTGTTTTTCTTAAATTGAAAAAAATGATCTTGTCCCAACCTGTTTTATTTGGAATATATTGAAACGAACTTTCTCGCCAAAGTGGGTTGGGATCATCTAATGCAACGCGCCAGAAATAAACAGTACTATCCGTGCAGATGAGTGGCACATTTACCATTGAGCTAGACAAAATCCATTGGGATGGATTGATTTCCTTGATTCCGCCCAATCCCGTAATTA
>CAIYXD010000478.1 GCA_903930085.1 uncultured Flavobacteriia bacterium | reverse complement strand
CCTGCAGCAAAACGCGGAATACGAAATCTATGGGAATCTAGTATTGGTGAAATTGTTCAATAAAAGTTACATCGTTTTCAAAAATGGTAGAAAATTTGAAGCGTAATTAAATTTTCACGTTCTTTTTTCGGCTATTTCTATCTTACCAAGTAAAGGCAGTTTCAGTAAACCATTTTTTCTGAACCCTTAATGTTTGTTCAATCACATCCCGAACACAATATTCTCCGCCATTGAAGGGAGATTGGTAATGACTTATGTGTTTGATTTCTATCGCAGCATTTTGCGGACAAGCCGCAACTCCAGCTTTTAACATTACTTGGTAATCGGGAATGTCATCTCCCATATACAGAATCTCTTCATCCCGTAAACCATGTTGCTGCTTGATATTTGTGTAAACAGCCAACTTATTTGAACTGGATAGATGCACTTCATTTACGCCTAAGGAAAGTAAGCAAGCCTTCACTTCTTCTGAGTTTCCGCCGGTTACAATCATGATTTTAAAACCCATTTTTATAGCATATTGGATTGCGTAAGCATCTCTGGAATTTAGTTTCCTCACAATCTCATCCTTGAAAAGTAGGATTTCGCCGTTGGTCAAAACACCATCAACATCAAATAAAAACGTGGTAATATGATTTAATCTTTCTTTATAACTAATCATGTTTCGAATAGGTTTCTTGTATACTTTTTGTTAGAAGCGAATAAAGTTCTTTTTTCATTCCTTCCAGCATTTTTTCTTGAGTTTCGATGGTAGTCAAATCGTTTCTTCTCGCCGGACCTGTCTGCGCATCGAATGGATCTAAATACGTGAGTTTATCAACCGTTTCTTTAAGCAGAGGCATCAGTATTTGCCAGTTTAAGTTTTCGCTATCCAAATAATTTTTAGCAGTATAAATAAGGTGATTTGTAAAGTTATTTGCCCAAACTGCCGACAAATGGTATTTTTTGCGTTCCACTGAACTTGCAAAATGAACATTCCTGCTAATAACCCACGCAAGGTCAAATAATTCATGTGCGAAATCATTAGAATTTGCTTCAATTAGCATTGGAACTTCAAAGATGTTTACACTTTTCTCTCTGCTAAATGTTTGCAAAGGGTAAAAAACGCCCGTGTTTTTTCTTTCGGTAAAGGAAACTAAATCAACGGAACCGGAAGTATAGGCAACTTTGCAACCAAGTGGTAAGTGTGAAATAACTTCTTCAACAGCGGAATCTGTAACGCATACAAGCACAAACTCAGTCTCGATTTCAGAAATAGATTCCGCAACATCACACCGCCATAAGTCCGCTAATTCTTTCGATTTGGAAAGGTTTCTCCCATAAACGGAAACGATAGGAATACCTCTTTCAATAAAGCTATTTCCAAGATGAAAAGCTACATTTCCCGTCCCAATTATGGACATAGATTTTATTCCTTTCATTTTGGATAATACTGAATTTATTTACCGTGACATTGTTTAAACTTTTTACCACTTCCGCATGGACATGGATCGTTGCGACCAGTTTTTGGTTCAACAACAATCGGCTGTTGTTTTTCAACCTGTGTCATTGAATTTTGTATTGCCTGTTCATATCCT
>CAIYXD010000477.1 GCA_903930085.1 uncultured Flavobacteriia bacterium | reverse complement strand
TTGGTCAATTGTATGAATCTCTAGGTAATAATGGTATTGCAAAAGAACAATTTGGCTTGTCGCTGAAATATACCGCACCGTATGAACTGCATTTCAATGCCCGCATGCGCAGAGCTTTTTTAGGTGGTGACGAAAAGGTTAGAAAAGAACTTTTTAAAATGTTGCGAGATGCAAAAAATGCGCAGTTCAAAGACCAAATCTATTACGCACTTGCAGATATGGAAATACAACGTTCCAATCCACAAAAAGCAATTGAATATTTGACCCTTTCTGCATTTTATTCCATTTCGAATAAGCGACAAAAAGGAATGTCGTATGAGAAACTTGGGAATATGTCTTTCGCAAGCCGGAACTATGTTTCTGCTCAAAAATACTACGATTCTTGCGCAAAAGTGGTGGATGATACCTATCCAAATGCGGAAGGTGTAAGAAATAAAGCGCTAAAATTAGCAGATTTAGTTGTCGCAGTTGAAACCGCTAATTTCGAAGATAGCGTGCAGCGTATAGCCGCATTATCCGAAAAAGATAGAATCGTATTTATTGAAAATGTCATAAAACAGAAGAAAGCGGAAGAAGCTGCCCGTAAGAAAATGGAAGCCGAACGCTTGAGGGCTTTGCAGCAGAATTCTAATGCGTTTGCACAGACGGGCGGTCCTGGAAATAAATGGTATTTCAATAATGCCAAAACAAGAGCAGAAGGATTTGATGAATTTCGAAAACTTTGGGGAAGTCGAGAAAACGAAGACAATTGGCGCCGAAGCGATAAAATGGTTGTAATGGCCGTAAATCCTGGAGAAGCAGATACGTTGAACGCTGAAGTTGTCCCGGAAATTGTGAAAATAGATAGCATGACAGTAGAGCAGTTGCTGGCTGATATTCCATTGACGGATTCCGCTATGGCTGCATCTACAAGCCGATTGCTGGAAGCGCTCTATGCCGCGGGACTTATTTACAAAGACCAATTAAACGAACCAGAATTAGCAAAAACGCAGTTTAATGCTGTCTTAAAGCGAAAAACAGAAGGTGAGGTAGATCTTTCATCGGCCTATCAATTGTTTAAATTGAACCAAGGTGTAAATACGGATTTGGCTGCTGAAAAAAAAGTATATATACTTCAAACGTATCCCAATTCTGATTATGCAAATTATTTACGGGATCCCGACTTTTTTGTAAAACGAAAAGAACGGGAAGCATTAGCAGAACAGGAATATATTGCTGTTTTGGATCGGTATAATAGAGGTGTTTATTACCCTGTAATTTCAAAAGCAGACAATGTAATTGATAACGAAAAAGAAAACCAATTCCGCGCTAAGTATATGTTGTTGAAGGCAATGAGTATGGGGCAATTGACGAATAATAAAAAAGAATTATTGCCAGTTTTAACACAGTTGGTGAAAGAATACCCTAAAACGGATGAAGCTGCTCGAGCAAATGAGATGATTGGAATTATCGAAAATGGGTATTCTGAAAATAAACCAATGGATTTTTCAAATAAATCGCCGTATCGATTTGTTGAAAACGCACCGCAATGGGTGATTGTTTTTCTAGAGAAGGACGAAAGCTCAAGTGTGTCAAAAACAAAGATTGCAGACTTTAACAAGGAGTTTTTCAGCAGAAATAAACTGAAAGCAAGTTCAAAAATATTTACGGACGATTTAAGTGTGATTGTGGTGCAGGAATTTGAAGATGATTTAAAAGCAAAAGAGTATTTACGCGTTTTTAAGGAAACAAGAAAACATTTACTGGATCTTCAAAAGGCAAAGGCTTTAATTATTACGCAGGAAAACATGAAGATCCTTTTTGACACTCAAAAATTATCGGATTACCAACTGTTTTATGACGAATACTATTAAAACATGTTGAAAAGAAAAGAAAAATCACACGTGGATAGTCCAGAGCGTTTGAATCGATTAGTGGATGGAACGAAGATTGTTGGTGATGTTTTCTCGGAATCCAATTTGCGTATTGATGGCGAAGTTCAAGGAAATATTTCTACAAAAGGCAAGGTAGTAATCGGTGAAAATGGCCTAGTGAACGGAAATTTAACGTGCCAAGAAGCGGATATAGAAGGTAAAATTAACGGTAATTTGTCCGTTGAAAGCTTATTGATTTTGCGAGAAACAGCAAAGATTGCAGGCGATATTCAAACTGCGCGATTGCACATGGAGGAAGGTGCGCTATTTTTTGGTTCTTGTGCGATGCGGAATGCAAGTGCAAACGAAAATACAACGCCTATTCAGCAGGAAAATCGAACAGAAGACTTGGTTTACTAAGATGCCGGACTCAAATAATCAAAAAAGTGTTTCAAAATTTGCCCGTTTCTCTTCTTTGGGAATTCAGATGGGCGCAATCATTGCATTTTTTACCTGGCTCGGCACTTATTTAGATGAAAAATACAAGACAAAAACACCTTGGTGGACAATCAGCCTCGCGCTTTTTGGTGTTATGGCAGCATTGATACTAGTAATAAAAGAAGTAATCCAAATAAGTAAGGAAGATGAGTAAACGTAAATATTTTTTAAAGCAATTTTTTCTTAGCATCGCTTCAATTGTTTCCTTTTACTTTGGAATGGTGTCACTCCAAATTATTCCAATCAATCCTTTTGGAGCAGTATTGGTTTCCCTAACAATTGCATTTATTTTTCTTCTAGGAATGTTAATTATTGCCCCAAGTTTGGATAAAGACGCGGAACAATTTGCAATCAAATTTCTATTGTTGACAACCGTTCAATTGCTGCTATCGTTTTTGATAATAGGAACTGTTGTTTTTATGAGGCTAGAAGAATTTAGACAAATCGGGTTTCATATGGTGAGTTTATTTGTTTTGTTGCTGGGTATCCAGTCTTTTTTATTGATTAGAATTAGTAATCGGACAATTTAATTTAGGAGTATCAAGGTTTGCATTACACATACATCTTTTTTGGATGAGATGGGTTGGAAAAATTAATTTCAATTCTAAACATTTTTCCTTGTTTCTTTAGAAAGTTTACCTAACTTTGCGCCAAAATTTAAAGAATTTTTAAGGAATAATATAGACAATGGCTCGAAAAAAAGTTACTATTTCTGCGTTTATTACGCTAATTGCAATTTTCTGTTTGAATATTGCTTTTGCGTCGACAAATCAAAGTCAAAATAATAAGGAGTCGGAAGAAAAAGATTTTGATGTTAATGGAATGATAATGCATCATATTAAAGATGCACATGAATGGCATCTTTGGGGCCCAGAGCACGGAGGAACGTCTATTTACTTGCCAATAATTTTAATTGATGGTGGTGTAAAAGTTTTTTCTTCTTCTCATTTTTACCACGGAAGTATCCAAAAAGTTGTAGACCACAAGACAAAATTAGAAGTTGAATTTATTTCTGGTTCTGGTCCTGCTAAGGGATATGGATTGTACCATGAAAAAATTTATAAATTATCGAATGAAACGTTGCAAATTGAAGACGGACATGTACATGGTAATACAAAAACTTTAGATTTTTCCATTACTAAAAATGTGCTTTCTTTGTTTTTTGGTGCGTTTTTCATTCTTGTAATAATGGCTTCAGTAGCGCGATTTTACAAAAAGAATGGTGCTGTTTCACCAAAAGGCTTGGCAAAGTTTTTAGAACCGCTTATTGTGATGGTAAGAGATGATGTAGCTAAATCTAACATCGGCGAACACAAATACAAAAAATATGTTCCCTATCTATTGACAATTTTCTTCTTTATTTTCTTTAATAACCTACTTGGTTTGGTTCCGCTCATTCCAGGTGGAGCAAATTTAACCGGTAATATTTCTGTGACATTATTTTTAGCAATCTGTACCTTAGTAGTTACCTTGGTTTCCTCCAATAGGAATTATTGGAAGCACATCTTTGCAACTCCTGGAGTTCCAGTTCTATTATTACCTATCATGATTCCGATCGAGTTGGTTGGGATTTTAACAAAGCCTTTTGCCTTAATGATTCGTTTGTTCGCGAATATGACCGCTGGACACATCATCGTTTTGGCTTTAGTTTCTATAATTTTTATAAACAAAAATGTTGCTTGGGGAGCTCTTTCTGTTCCAATGGCTTTGTTTATATCGATTTTAGAGTTGTTGGTTGCTTTCTTGCAAGCGTATCTATTCGCAATGTTATCCGCATTGTTTATCGGTGGAGCAGTGGAAGAGGCGCACCATTAATTAATTAGTAACTTTTTAATATACATAGTTATGTACGGAAGTATAGCAGCAATCGGAGCAGGTCTTGCCGTTTTAGGCGCAGGATTAGGAATTGGTAGAATCGGTGGTTCAGCAATGGACGCAATCGCACGTCAACCAGAAGCTTCAGGAAAAATTACAACAACGATGATTATCGCTGCGGCGTTAATCGAAGGTGTTGCGCTTTTCGGTGTAGTAGTAGGTCTACTAGGAGGAGCGAAATAATTTAAACTCCGCACTTGACGGTTGGTCAAGTGCGGATTAATTTTAAAACTTTAAAAAAAATATAAAATGGATTTAATTTTACCAGAATTCGGTCTTTTGTTTTGGACAGGTTTAGTTTTTATCTGTCTGCTATTTGTGTTAACAAAATTTATTTGGAAACCAATCTTAAGTTCTGTAAATGAACGTGAACAAAAGATAGCCGAAGCTTTAGATCTTGCGATTCGCACAAAAGCTGAAATGAAAGAAATGCAAGCTCAGAATGAGAATCTGCAGAAAGAAGCGCGTGCTGAAAGAGATGCAATCTTAAAGGATGCTAAAGAAACTGCTGTGAAAATGGTAGAAGATGCGAAAGCTAATTCCAAGAAAGAATCGGAGAAAATAGTTGCTGCTGCACGAATGGTTATTGAAGAGGAGAAGAATGCTGCTATTTCGGAACTTAAAACGAAAGTTGCACTATTTTCAATCGAAATTGCAGAGAAAATAGTTCGAGCTGAGTTATCTTCTGATGAAAAGCAAAAAGCGTTAGCTGAGAAAATGGCTGGTGATATTAACTTGAATTAAGATAATTACGATGAAAAGTACAAAAGCAGCATCGCGATACGCAAAGGCGCTCTTGGAGTTGGCCATCGAGCAGAATAAACTGGATGTAGTTGCTGCAGATTTGAAGTATTTGGAAGCTGTTAATGCAGAAACTAAAGAATTTACGATTCTTTTGAATTCTCCAATTATTAATTCAGCTAAGAAAATAGCGATTTATAGAGAGCTGTTCGGCAAATTTGAAGCCTTAACTTTATCGTTTATTGACTTAATAACCAAGAATAGAAGAGAATACATGTTGCCTCAGATCGCAATTTCTTTCGATCAACTGTTAAAAGCACACAGAGGAATTGTTCCTATTACAATTGTATCTGCAGTGGCTCTAAACGACACAACTCGTAATCTAATCGTTTCAAAAATCCAACATTCCAGTACTGAAAAACTGGAAGTAGAAGAAATAATTGATCCTTCGTTAATCGGTGGATTCATAGTGCGCATGGATGATAAGCAAATTGATGCATCTGTCGCAAGTCAAATTAATAATTTAAAACAACGTTTAACAAGATAATCCGCAATTAAGTGGAATCAATGTAAAACTAAAGAGTATGGCAGATATAAAACCAGCAGAAGTTTCTGCAATTTTAAGAGAACAGTTATCCGGATTTCGTTCCGAAGCTGAACTACAGGAAGTAGGTACCGTATTGCAAGTAGGTGATGGTATCGCACGAATTTATGGATTGAACGGTGTTCAATACGGGGAGTTGATTGAGTTCAACGGCGGATTGCAAGGAATCGCTTTAAACTTAGAAGAGGACAATGTTGGAGCCGTAATGCTTGGACGTTCTAATCTTGTGAAAGAAGGAGATACTGTAAAACGTTTAGGTCGTATCGCTTCTGTTAAAATTGGAGAAGGATTAGTTGGACGTGTTATTGATACTTTAGGGAATCCAATTGACGGAAAAGGACCAATTCAAGGCGAATTATACGAAATGCCAATCGAAAGAAAAGCACCAGGTGTAATCTTCCGCCAACCAGTAACCGAGCCATTGCAAACTGGTATCAAAGCAATTGATGCAATGATTCCTGTTGGTCGTGGACAACGTGAGTTGATTATCGGTGACCGTCAAACGGGAAAAACAACTGTTGCAATTGATACAATTATCAACCAACGTGAATTCTACGATAGAGGCGAGCCTGTTTTTTGTATTTACGTTGCAATTGGACAAAAAGCATCTACTGTTGCTGGAATTGTTAAGAAATTTGAAGATGCAGGAGCGATGGCGTATACGGTAATCGTTGCGGCAAATGCATCCGATCCTGCAACAATGCAGTTTTATGCGCCAATGACCGGTGCAGCAGTTGGAGAATTCTTCCGCGATTCAGGTCGTCCGGCATTAATTGTATACGATGATTTATCCAAACAAGCGGTAGCTTACCGTGAAGTTTCTTTGTTACTTCGTCGTCCTCCAGGTCGTGAAGCATATCCTGGTGATGTTTTCTACTTGCATTCCCGTTTATTGGAAAGAGCTGCAAAAATTATTGCAGATGATAAAATAGCATCCCAAATGAATGACTTACCTGAATCCTTGAAAGGAATCGTTAAAGGTGGTGGTTCATTAACAGCATTGCCAATTATTGAAACGCAAGCAGGTGACGTTTCTGCATATATTCCAACGAATGTTATTTCTATTACAGACGGACAAATATTTTTGGAAAG
>CAIYXD010000476.1 GCA_903930085.1 uncultured Flavobacteriia bacterium | reverse complement strand
GGATGTTTGTTTGGCAATCATGGAAGTTCTTCACGATGGATTTGGAAATCCAAAATACGCACCATGTCCATTGTTGGTAAATATGGTTATGGCTGGTAAAAAAGGTGTGAAATCGGGTGAAGGTTTTTATTCTTGGACACATGGAACAAAAGAGTTGGTTGTAGCGTCCAATTTTAAGAAATAAGCGTTAAATCACAATGATTTTTATGCTAATTTCTAGTTAGTTGTCTGGGCTATTTTATTTGTTGTGTACAAAAAACACGTTGCAGAGAAATTGGGAATTTAGTTGTTCTGCACAAAAAATAAAAGCATCGATTCCGCGTTGTTAGACTAAAACGTTGATTAACAAGCATAAATAGCAGCTACGCTGTCGAAAATAAAAAAAACGAGTTGAAGCGCTTATACGTATTTAGTATTCGATCTTTTGTGGGACCTTTTTTGGTCACGCTAGCCATTTCCATGTTTATTCTGATCATGCAATTTCTTTGGAAATACATCGACGATTTAATGGGAAAAGGATTGGACAGCCTCGTGATTTTAGAATTGCTTTTTTATGTTTCTGCCAGTTTAATTCCACTTGCGCTGCCATTGGCAATTTTACTTTCCTCCATCATGACCTTGGGAAATCTTGCGGAGAACAATGAACTTACGGCATTAAAAGGTAGTGGATTGTCCTTGTTTAAAATCCTAAAACCATTGTCCTTTATGGTGGTTGGAATTGCGTTTTTCACCTTTTATTTTGCAAACTACGTTATTCCGGTCGCTAATTTAAAATGGCATTCCTTGATTTTTGACATTCAAAACACGAAAATATCCGCAATTCTTACGCCTGGTGTTTACAGCAAAGAATTGGATGGTTATGCCATAAAAGTGGACAAAGGAGTGAAAAATAGTTTTGAGGGAATTCTTATCCATGACCACACCAATCCAAATGAAATCAAAACAATTCGCGCGGAAAAAGGGAAGATTTATAAATCGGACAACGGGAAATATTTGTTTTTTGAGTTGAACAAGGGTTTTGTCGTTGAAGAACTTTCTCCGCAAGCGCCAAGTTTTACGCCAAACGGAAAAATTCACAGAAACACGAGTAATAGTAGACCTTCCAGGCGCTCTGACTTTGAACAAGCAACTTACAAAATCGACCTTTCAGGGTTTTCACTCAAGCGATCGCAGGACGAACTGTTTGCCGATAAACATGAAATGCTCAATGTTTTTCAAATTTACCACGAAATTGATTCTGTAAAGATTAGTGGTCGTGCAATCGTTGCTAATTTTCTAGAAAGCCTTAAGAATGACCATCCTTATTTTCAAGCCAAGGAGTATAAAATCGACAGCATAAATACCGTAAATCTGGCAGCCATAGATTCCTTGCCTTCTGAAACCATTGTTTTTGATAAATTATCCAACTTCGACCAATTCCAAGCAATCAATTCCGCACAGGTGAAATTGCGGCGAAAAAATCAAAATCTCAGCGGACAAAAAGAATACTTGATTGGAATTGAGCGCGATATAAATGAATACTGGATTGAATTTCATCGAAAATTTGCTTTGACTTTTACCATAATCGTGTTGTTCTTTATCGGAGCTCCTTTGGGTGCAATTGTACGAAAAGGTGGGTTTGGTGCGCCAGTTGTGATCGCTGCATTATTGTTCATGATTTATTTCGTACTCATAAGCATTGGCGACAGTTTAGCCAGTTCGCAAGTCGTTTCGCCATTTATCGGAATGTGGTTCGCCTCGATGATTCTTGCGCCGGTAGCTTTTATTTTAATGCGCGCAGCTGCAAATGATTCGCCAGTTTTCAATAAAGAACGATGGGTAAAACAGTTGCAACGCTTTAAACAAAAAAATGAAAGTTCTTTACATCACAAATAAACCCATTTTCCCTGTTGTGGATGGCGGTTGTAAAGCAATGCAGCAATTTTTGTCGTGTCTTTTGAAAGCAGAAATTGAAGTTGACCACTTGTGTTTAGCGACACAAAAACACCCATTCAAAGCGGAAAATTACCCTAATTCGATTACGGAGAACGTTTCCATTTCTTCGCGATTTATCCAAACGAAAATACAGGTTCTTCCGGCGCTAAAAAACCTTATCCAAGGGAAATCCTATAATATCTCCCGATTTGATTCTCCCGGTTTTCATGCAGATTTAAGCGCAAAATTAAGCGCTGAGAATTTTACACATGTTGTGCTGGAAAGTCTGTATTTGACGCCTTATATTTCCACCATTAGGCATCATTCCAAGGCTAAAATAAGCATACGAACGCACAATGTGGAACACCAAATCTGGGAACAATACGCAGCAAACACTTTCAATCCGATTAAAAAATGGTATTTAAAAAGGTTGGCCTGCGCTATGAAAACGGCGGAAATTAGCAACTTAAATACGGTAGATCTTTTAGCGACAATTTCTAACACGGACGCAGAAACGTTCAGGAACTTAGGAATTAAAACGCCAATGGTTACAATTCCTGTAGCGATGGAAGTGCAATCTAAAAAAACAACATTTTCTACCGATAGTATATTCTTTCTAGGTTCCATGAATTGGCAGCCAAATAGCGAAGCAGTGGATTGGCTCGTTTCCAGTATTTTTCCAGCGTTAAAAAAAGTAATACCTGAAGTACGTTTAAATTTAGCTGGATCGTTTATGAATGGGGAATTCCCGAGCGATAAAAAAACAGGGATTATGAATCATGGATTTGTTGAAAACAGCACGGATTTCATGCTGACGAAAGGAATTCTCATTTTACCGATTCAGTCTGGTTCCGGTGTGCGGATGAAATTACTGGAAGCACTTTCACTCGGTATTCCGGTTGTTACAACAGCAGTTGGTGCGCAGGGAATCAACGATTTTTCCACGGTGTACAGTGCTGAAACGGAAGAAGAATTCGTGTCAAAAATTGCCGAATTGCTCCTTTCATCTGAAAAACAGCTTCTTTTAGGTCAAAAAGCTTTTGAATACGTAGCGGAAAATTATTCTACTTCAACTATTTCACACTTAATTCGTACGCAGTTTGAGCAG
>CAIYXD010000475.1 GCA_903930085.1 uncultured Flavobacteriia bacterium | reverse complement strand
TTCTGCAGCGGTGCCACGTTTATATTCTTCATATATTTTGCTGATTTCGCGCACCACGCAGACGTTTCGTTCCGCTCCCATAAACTCTTCAATTTGACCGAGACATTTCACCAAGCGGTGCGGAGATTCATACAATACCATAGTACGTTCTTCCTCCGCTAAAATTTTCAAACGCGTTTGCCTTCCTTTTTTATGGGGCAAAAAACCTTCAAATACAAACTTATCGCACGGAAAACCACTTGCAACAAGCGCAGGGACAAAGGCAGTTGGACCAGGCAGACATTCCATAGCGATTCCTTCGTTTGCGCATTCTCTCGCCAATAAAAAGCCAGGATCCGAAATACCAGGTGTTCCAGCATCGGAAACCAATACGGTTAAAGTATTTGATTTTATGCGATCCATTGCAGACTGCAGAGATTTGTGTTCGTTGTGCGCATGGAAAGGAATAACTGGCTTTGAAATTCCCAAATGGTTCAATAATTTTTTTGTTACACGCGTATCTTCGGCAAAAATAACATCACATTCCTTGAATATTCGAATTGCACGCAGGGTAATATCTTCCAAATTTCCAATGGGCGTGGGCACAATGCACAACTTTGACATAGTTTTTTTGTTAGTTGCTCAAAACTACGTATTCCTTTATAACAAAGTCGGAAATAGACGATTTTTTTACACTATTTCTAAAGAAACGGCTGAAAAAAATTTAAAAAACGATATACAAACACGTTATTCCTTTTGGAGAAAAATTTGAACTACTAAATACATAAGTTTTGCAGCATTTTTCCTACCTTCATCCTTCGTGTCAGAAAATCGTCAAATATTCACCTTAAAACAGGTTGTCTCCTCTATTCGAAAAACGTTGGAGGAACGTTACCAGCAAGCATATTGGGTTAAAGCAGAAATGCATAAACTCAATTTGTACCCGAGCGGGCATGCTTTTCCAGAATTGGTGCAAAAAGAAAACGATAAAATTGTAGCACAAGTATCCGGTTCGATTTGGAGTCATAATTTTCAACGGATTAACCGTCAATTTATGGTTGTTGTGAAAGAACCGCTGAAAGAAGGAACAACGTTGCTAATTCAGGTAAAAGTTGCTTTTAGCGAAACCTATGGTTTAAGCTTACAAATTTTGGATATCGACCCGAATTATTCGTTGGGAGAATTGCAGCGCGAACGGGATGAAACCTTGCATAAATTGCAGGCCGAACGCTTATTAAACCGGAACCAGCAACTTAATTTTCCGCTTTTGCCGCAGCGGATTGCCATTATTTCTGCGGATACGAGTAAAGGCCTATCTGATTTCATGAAAGTTTTAAATAATAATCCATGGAATTACCATTTTTTTACGATGCTATTCCATGCATACTTACAAGGAGATATGGCGGTTCCGTCAATTATTGAGCAGCTGAAACGCATTGAAAAAGTGAAAAATCATTTTGATATTGTTGTAATTGTGCGTGGAGGTGGTGGCGAAGTGGGACTTTCCTGTTACAATAATTATGCTTTGTGTAAGGAAATAGCAAGCTTTCCTTTGCCCGTTTTAACTGGAATTGGACATTCTACTAACATGACAGTAGCAGAACTAGTAGCTTTCCGAAATGCGATAACGCCAACCGAACTAGCAGATTTTTTACTGCAAACTTTCCACGATTTTTCCGTTCCAATTAACGACGCAGGAAAATCTTTGAGGGCATATTCTAAACGTTTATTAGAAATGCATTCCCAGCACTTTGCTTCGGAAACCAAGCATTTTAAAAATAGTGCGCACTTGTATTTGAATGCTTCGAAGAATAAATTGGTTCAAAAAAGTCAGCAGTTTAATGCGGAAGCAAAAACCTTAATTTTAAGAAAGCGGGAGGCACTGCATTTTGCCCAAAAGGAATCGATTGCACATACAAAACGATTTTTTAAACTAGAAAAAGAACATGTTTTAGGTTTTCAACTGGATCTTCCTCAGAAACTTAAAGCACTATTAGATCGCGAAAAAAGAAATGTCCAAGAGGCCGAGAACATGGTGAATTTAATGAATCCAAAGAATGTGCTGAAACGCGGCTATTCCATCACGACGGTTAACGGTAAAACTGTTCATGGCGAAATGGCCATTCAAGAAGGTGATTTTATACAAACAAAAACATACGATTTAGAAATTGAATCTATCGTACAAAAAATTTCAAAACATGAAGAATGAACTATTGTATACTGCAGCATTTGAGGAGTTGCAGCAAATTGTGCGCGACATGGAAGCTGGTGAAATTACGGTCGATGAATTATCGGTAAAAGTAAAACGCGCAGCTGAATTGATTGCAATTTGCAAAAACAAACTTTCTAGCACAGAAGAAGACGTTAATTTGATTTTGAAGGAATTGGAAAATTAATTCAGAACTTTAACCAAAGTATGAACGAAACGAAAAGTTATTTGTAGTCATCTTAGATATCAATAACGTATGAAATACCTCGTTGGATTTATTTTCTTAATCCTAAATTGGAATGCAACTGCTGAACCAATTTATGATACCATTTATCATCCTGTTTACTCCGGCAAGCAGCTTATTGAATTAAGAATTCATGCTAACACATTAAAGGACAAAGGATTTATTGAAGTTGACCAACCGACCAATAACTATGGAAAATTTCCCAAATATCTGCTGCGGGATTCATTGGGTAAACTACTTACCAAGTACAATGATTTTGACAATTCATTCAACACCAAACAATTACTGACGATTGAAGCTTCGAAGACGGTTGTAAAAGCGCATTACCTAAAAACTAAAAACACCTCATCCTATATTGGATTCGATGATTCTGGTTTCAATATCGCCTATCCTGTCGCAATGTGTCAGCATAATAATCAGCAGCAGTGTTTTAACATAACATTCGGACTGTTGGATTCCCTAGGAACGCTCGTTTTACCAATCGAATTTGATAAAATTTCCTGGGTCGATTCTGTTTTTATCACTAAAAAGTACGATACCTACTCCTTATATTGCGATCAGTTTAAATTATTGTTGAGCGATTATCAGTCAATTGAATACGTCAATAACCAAAAAGATCATATCCTATTAAAGAAATATGATCGGTATGGGTTAATTCATCGAAGTGGCAAATATTTGTTACCAATGGAGTTTGAAACCATTCGAATTTCAAAATACATGAACGGAAAATATGAATTTTTAAAAGATGGTTTTTGGGGATTTGTAGACTATTCTTTCTCTCAATTATTACATCCATTTTCGCCTTCTCCAAATCTTTTACAACGGGATGGTTATTTTGAATACCGGGATGAAAATAAAACATGGAATATTATCGATTCATCAGGTCGTATCCTTTTACGTTCTTTTATGGAAATGTATCAAGTTGTTAATTCAAATCGTTTTTTAGTTTTCAAATACACGCGCGACATTGGCTATGCACGGTTTTTAGTGGATGCGTTAGGAAACCAAATTGGGGATCAAACCTATTACGACATTTGGCGCGTCAACAAAACCACTTTGATTGCTGGTTTCGATGCAAAAATTCACGATGCAACTAACATTAAAAAATCGTATAAATGGATGCTATTAGATGAAAATGGTCAACCTAAATCTGAAACTATTTATAAAAGTCTACTGCCAATCGATAACCAATTTATAAAAGCTTGGACGTTTAAAGACAAACAAAAAGTGATTGACACATTTGGAAACGACGTTTTAGGCTATTCTGTGGACGATATTTATAAATACTCGAATCATACGTATAAAATTCGGATTGATGGCAAACACCAGTTCCTTGATTTACACCATCCCAAATATGTTTCAAAACGCTATGATAATATCCAATGTATTTCTGAGAACCGATTTGGTGTGCAAAAAGATGGATTATTTGGTTTTATCAATGGAACAAGTTTTGAGGAAATTGTGCCAATAAACGCAGATCAGATTAGCTGTTTTAAAGATGGAATTGCCTCAATGAAAATAAAAAATGAATGGGTATTAATTGATTCACTTGGGCAGATTTATACAGAGGACCGATACAAGAATGCTAAATTGTTGGATAACGGATTTGCGCAAGTAGAAAAAAATGGCAAATTTGGGGTAGTCGATGAAAACGGAAAATATGTAGTTCCACTAAT
>CAIYXD010000474.1 GCA_903930085.1 uncultured Flavobacteriia bacterium | reverse complement strand
GGAGTGCACATTCTTACTATTACCGATGCAAATGGCTGCGTTATAACTGCAACGGAAACAATTGATGAACCAGATCCATTAACAATAACAACACTAACGCCAGATACTCAAATCTGTCCAGAAGACGATATTCAACTGGACGTTACAGGAAGTGGTGGTTCGTCGGCTTATACCTATACTTGGAGCGAAAATGGAATTATCATTGGTACGGGAACTTCAATTATTGTTGATCCTTTAAATTCAAATACGATTTACTGTGTTGAATTATCTGAATTGTGTGGGTCTCCTACAACAACGGAATGCACAGAGATTGTTTTTCCAATTCGAATTGTTCCAAATATCACTCCCAACAAATTAGAAGATTGTACACCAGCTATTTTTGAGTTTGAGAACAGCTCTTCCAATGGTTCTGAGATTGCAACTACGTATTTCGAATTTTCGGATGGTAGCAATTACATGGAAATTGGAGCTGATTCAACTTCTAACTTATTTATAATTCCGAGCATGTATTCTGCAAATATGACTATCACTTCCATTTATGGGTGTGTTTACACTGGTTCATTTGTTGATTTGATTGAAGTAAAACCATTGCCAACGGCAGATTTTACATTTTCCTCGAATCCTGCATCTTTCTTTGAAACTTCTATACAGTTACAAGACCGTTCCACATCAGATGTTGTAGATTGGAATTGGTTGAGTCCAGGTTCAATTCCTGCTTACAGCGATGCGAAAAATCCAAACTTTACTTTCCCTGAAGGCGATGTTGGTGACTATCCGGTAACGTTAGTTGTAACTACAGATAATGGTTGCACAGACACGTTGACGATGATTATGCATATTGTGCAAGATGTGATTTTTTATTCTCCAAATACGTTCACACCAGATGGAGATGAGCACAATCAGTCATGGGGAATTTATGTTGAGGGAATAGATATTTACGATTTCAATTTATACATTTTCAACCGTTGGGGAGAAATGATTTGGGAGTCGCACGATGTGAATGCAAAATGGGACGGAACATATAACGGCAAGATCGTTTCAGCTGGAACGTATGTTTGGAAAGCAGATGCGAAGGACATGTTGAACGATGGGAAGCACGAATTTAACGGCTACATTAACGTTCTTAAATAGACTTTTTTTAAACTATTTATTTTTGAAAGGGAGAATTTATTCTCCCTTTTTTTTATGTCTTTTAGGATAGATTCTTGACCAGTCTCAAAAAATATAGTAAGTTTGACTAAATTTGTACGAATGAAAAAAATATTATTTCCTATGCTTATTGGGGCAATTGCTTCCATAACTTATTCTTGTGACATTCTTAATGAAGCCGCTTCCCTAGTTCCATCTGCTCCTGTTGCGACAAAACCGCAATTAACCAATTCAGAAGTTATCTCGGGGCTAAAAGAGGCTTTGAATGTGGGAATAAATAATTCTGTCAGTTTAACGTCTGTAACCGACGGATTTTTAGGGAATCCTTCCATTCGTCTGCCATTTCCTGAAGACGCTATGAAAGTGAAGCAAAAAGCTTTAGACTGGGGATTATCCGGACAAGTAGACAAATTTGAAACGACCTTGAACCGTGCAGCAGAAGAGGCAACAAAAGAAGCTTTACCAATTTTTAAAGATGCAATCTTGAATATGACGATTTCGGATGGCTTTGCGATTTTGAATGGCGGAGATGGAGCAGCAACGAAATATTTGAAGAATACAACAACCTCAAAATTGGTTACTGCTTTCTCTCCTAAAGTGGAAGCTGCGATTGCAAAAGTTAAACTAACAGAATATTGGAATCCATTAATTACGAAATACAACAGCGCTATGACGTTAACGGGTGGCGAGAAGTTGAATCCTGATTTAAATAAATATGTAACGGAAAAAGCGATTGCTGGCTTGTTTTTAATGGTTGAAAAAGAAGAGAATAAAATCCGGAAAGATCCAATGGCTCGCGTAAATTCAATTCTTCAAAAAGTCTTCGGAAGTATTTCTTCTAACTAAAAGAATAAAAATCCGGAAGTGCTGTACGTATAAACGGCACTTTTTTTAGTGTCAGCATATGTATTTTGCCCCATCAGAGCTTGTTCTAAATTCCAATAATCAGGTTTACCACCTCGGTTTATCGCCTGAAAATATTTCAGACAAAATAATTCTTGTTGGGGATCAAGACCGTGTTGCATTAATTTCCAACTTCTTTGATACGATTGAGCATCGCTCGCAGCATCGCGAATTTGTTTGCCATACCGGAACGAAGCAGGGCAAACGAATCAGTGTAATTTCAACGGGAATAGGAACAGATAATATTGATATTACGCTAAATGAACTCGATGCTTTGGTCAATATTGATTTATTGAAAAGAGAAGAAAAAGCGCAAAAAAAAGCCTTAACAATTATCCGCATTGGAACATGTGGAATTCTACAGCCTGAAATTCCAATTCATTCCTATATCGTTTCTTCGCATGCTTTTGGGCTGGATAATATTGCACATTTTTATGCTGTAAATTTCTCGAAAGAAGAGATAAACCTTGGAAATGCAATTAACCAACATTTGTGTTTACCGGAAAAGATTCAACCTTATTTAATTGGAGCATCGAAAGAACTAACAGCCAAATTGGAATCAACGCGAACATTTACAGGAATAACGGTAACTAGTAGTGGCTTTTATGGTCCGCAGGGAAGGCAATTGAGACTTAAAAACACGGTTCCTGAAATGAATGAGAAATTGACATCCTTTGCTTTTAACGGTCAAAAGATTACCAATTTTGAAATGGAAAGTTCTGCTATTTTTGCTTTGGGTAAATCCTTGGGGCATTCCTGTGCTACCATCTGTTTAGGCGTTGCCAATCGTCCAAATATGTTGTTTTCAGAAGGTTTCAATCGGGAAATGGATGAATTAATTGAATATGTTTTAGACCGTATTTAATAACATCAGATTATCTCAAGCTAATACTATTTCTCCGGACGATAAATACTGTATTTTCCTTTATAAATAGTTGAGAAGACAAGTGGACTTTTACCAACTTTTTTTCCACTAAAACCGGTGTTTTGGTGCGCCAAAATTACTTCATCGGCGTTTTTTACAGAATAAATAATTGCGGTGTGTTGTTTCATGTCCTCCGTAAAGGTTTGTTTTCCTTGAGAATAGCTCAATTTTACATTTTTAAATTGTATAATATCTCCAGCTTGAATACATTCGCCGGGAATTAATTTCCTGCCGTAAACGTACAATCCATCCCATTTTGCACCAACTTTATTTAAGGCATAACTTGCAAGATCCCAACATTCTCCGCGACCAACTTTTTTGTTTAATTGGGATGAAACATAGGAAAGAATCTCCTTATTTAAAGGAGAAATAGAATCGCATTGTGCGCTAAAATTCATCCAAAAAAAAGCAAAAACAGCAATTAGATTATACTTCATGAACTACTAACGAAAAAACAAAAAAACATTACACATTTGAAGCCGCCAAAATCCGTTGAACCCGAGCTTTATCTACTCTTAAAACAGATTCTGAGAACAAGGAATCTTCATCCTGCTGAAATTTCACTGTTCCAGAGAAGTGAATCGCATCCGGTTCAAGTTCCTTGTGCAGACGACCAATATTCGCAGCGTTTACACCTCCACCAGTCATTATCTCAATTCTTCCGGAACTGTATTCCATCATTTCCTGCAGAATCGGCATGCCAATTTCTACATTTCGAGCCAATCCGGACGAAAGAATACGATTTACCTTACAATCAATCAAAATATCCATTGATTTTTTCCAATCAAAGCAATCATCAAAAGCCCTGTGAAAAGTTACTTCCATGCCTTTTGCTTTTCCCATGAATTCCATTAAAATCTCCCGATCAATTTCTCCCGATTCTGTCAATACGCCAATTACGATGCCCTTCGCTCCCATTTCTTTGCAGTTTAAAATATCGCGCAGCATTACTTCCACCTCATCTTCCGAGTAATTGAAACCACCGGGTCTTGGACGGATTAAAACATGCGTATCGATTCCATAGGCAATTGCATATTCGATCATTCCGTAAGAAGGAGTAATTCCTCCTTGATCCAAATTTTGACACAATTCAATGCGATCAAAATTCAATTCCTTCGCAAGTCGAATGGCTTCCAAAGAAGCGGCACACAATTCAAATTTCATTTGTTGTACAATAAAATTAATTCATCGGTAAATGTCCAAGGCGTTTTCCCTTCACCAGCAAAACCAATAGGAATAGATTTCAAGCAATTAACCTTCACTTTAACAAACCGACCTTTTAGGTCAATATTTTGTTCGAAAGCATTTTTCATACCCGCTTTTTTTGCGTTGGCACTTTGAGAAGCTATAAATTGCTGTGGATTTAGATTTTTCCATTT
>CAIYXD010000473.1 GCA_903930085.1 uncultured Flavobacteriia bacterium | reverse complement strand
GAAACAAGGGTGATAATTAAACCCAACGAAACATAAATTGCAATGATGGAAAAACCATAAATTAATGCATTTGCAATTCCCTTAGCCCTTGATTTGGATTGTTTCGTGAAAAAAGAAACCGTCATTGGAATCATAGGAAAAACACAAGGCGTTAGCAAGGCGATGAATCCCCAACCAAACCCTTCGAAAAATATTAACCACAAACTTTTTGATTTCACAACAGGCTTCGTTGCTTGCTTTATTTCAGGATTATCCGTAATTTCTGTTTGCGCAACTTTTGAAGAATCTTTTGCATCCGTTTGCGGCGAAAGCACATCGTTTCCTGTGTTACCATCTGCTGATATACTGATTTCAGTGCTTGGTTTAAAACCGGAAACTTTTACTTTTGCAGACTGATCGGGAGGGAAAATACACCCATTTTCATCGCAAATCTGAAAGGAATAATCAAAATTAATATCGAACGATTTGTCGGTTAAAATTTCAATTTTCTGTTTAAAAATACCCGCCTTTTCAAAATACAAAGAAGTTCCAAGATCGTCTACAACTTTTTTTGCTTTTGCGCCATCCTGCAGCGCGCCAATTAATTTATACTCTTTGGATTTAGGAAAAACAAATTTTGTTGGGTAACCTGTTAAATCTGCCTTGCTTGGGTCATGGTTCACCGAAAAAACATGCCATCCTTCGATTAATTTTCCTGTTGCAACAACAAAAGCGTGGCTTTCATCTATTTTTTCCAGTTTAAAAGACCACGTAATTTTATCTGTCCATACAGGTTGACTATTTGCTTTAAATCCAAAACCTAAAAAGGTTAGTGTCAAGATTAAGATTGCGGTTACTCTTTGCATATTTTGGTGTGTATTTAATTTAATTTTTAATAACAATTTCAAATTTTTCTTCGTTTGGCGGCAAACACATGGTATCGTTACACAGCATGTACGTCACGTATCCACTAACAATTGTTTCTTTTTTTGCTGCAATGCGTTGTTGAAATAAAACTTTTCCCTCGAAGAAATCAAGCATTGCTTCAAACGTTTCGTCGTATTTTTGAATTGGTTGTGGTTCATTTACCTCTCCAATTAATTTATAAGCAGAACTATTTTCAAAGAAAAAACGTGTTGGAACAGGTCCTATTTCATTGGAGATATGTTGGCTGTATAAATGCCAACCTTCTGCAATTTTCGCAGTAAAACAAACTGATTTACCTTCCGAATCATAGGAATATTCCCATTGGATTTTAGATTGCCCAAAACCATTGAACGCGAAAAGCAATAGAATAATTAAAATCGTTTGAATTTTCATTTGGTATTTTTCTGCTTCAAATTTACAAATTTCAAACCATTTCAAGCACTTTGAAATGAAATTATCCTTGAAATCCTATGGAAGCGAAATCTTGATTGAAAATCCAGAATAAGATGTGATAAGGAGAATTAATGAAATAGATTAATCAACAAAATAGTGGTTTTAGTATTTCTACAATTTGATTTCAACTATTCTCGCTATTGGAATCCAAACGCCGCCTTTTAAACAGATGAATTTCATTCCTGCCGCCCAAATAGTTGTATCCACGCGTTTTAATCCGGCATCATCCTGAAAAATTATGGAGACTTTACTGTGGTGTGAATTTCCCAAAATAGTAGCTTTTTCTATTTGGGAGCTTAATTCAGGGTGTTGCTGAATCGGTTGACTATCGCTAAACGTTAAAGCCGAGATTCGCTCTTTTTCTATTAGTTCTGGTTTCATTTTAGTTTGCTTGATAACAAAAATACAAGTCAAAATGTACACCTATTCAGTAAATAAAATCTATTAAATGAAAATTTCTGCGCTTAAAATGAACAATTGTTCCGTTTCCTCGACTAAAACGAAAGATCATTTATTGGAAAACGCGCTGCAGCAGTAATCGATTGATCTGCAAATAATCCTTTCTCAAACATGTATTTTCCAGTTATGGCAATCATTGCAGCGTTATCCGTACAATATTCAAATTTAGGAATATATGTTTCCCATTTTTTTTCCATTCCAAGTTGTTGCAACGCAGCTCTCAATCCGCTATTTGCAGAAACTCCACCCGCAATTGCAACTTGGTTGATATTCAATTCTTTGGTTGCTTTCAGGATTTTTTTTAGCAAGATATCAATGATACTTTTCTGAATAGAGGCACAAAGATCATCCAAATTTTCTTGAATAAACTGCGGATTTTCTTTTACTTGCTTTTGAATAAAATATAAAATCGACGTTTTTAGACCACTAAAACTGAAATTATATTCCGGAATATTTGGTTTTGAAAATTCAAATTTCAGCGGATTACCATGTTGCGCATGTTTATCGATAAAAGGTCCTCCAGGATATGGAAAACCGAGCATTTTAGCGGCTTTATCAAAAGCTTCTCCCGCCGCATCATCGATGGTCGTTCCAATAACTTTCAATTTCAGGTAATCCTCCACCAATACAATTTGCGTGTGTCCACCTGAAACCGTTAAACACAAAAAAGGGAATTTCGGCATGGCTTTTCCATCCTCAATAAAATGCGCCAAAACATGTCCAACCATGTGGTTCACATCCAACATTGGAATCTGCATTGCCATTGCAAATGCTTTTGCGAAAGAAGTTCCTACCACTAACGAACCCATCAATCCGGGACCGCGCGTAAATGCAATTGCATCAATTTCCTCTTTTTTTATTCCCGCCTTTTTAATAGCAGCATCTACAACTGGAATAATATTCTGCTGGTGCGCACGACTT
>CAIYXD010000472.1 GCA_903930085.1 uncultured Flavobacteriia bacterium | reverse complement strand
TGCTACTACTTTAGAAGAACTAAAAAGTGGTGTGCACGTTTGCGGAATTCCTTGCGTTGTCAAACCACTGATGTCGAGCTCCGGAAAAGGACAATCCGTCATCAAAAAAGAAGAGGATATTGAAAAAGCTTGGAACTATGCATTGGAAGGTTCTCGCGGTGATTTAATGGAGGTAATTGTCGAAGGATTTATTGATTTTGAATATGAGATTACGCTTTTAACTGTCACGCAAAAAGATGGCGAAACCTTGTTTTGTCCGCCAATTGGACACCGGCAAGAACGCGGTGATTACCAGGAAAGTTGGCAGCCAATGCCAATGGAACCAGCACATTTGAAAGAAGCGCAGCAAATGGCTGCCGACGTAACAAAAGCGCTTGGTGGAGCAGGAATCTGGGGCGTTGAATTCTTTATAACCAAGGAAGGCGCATATTTTTCAGAATTATCGCCACGTCCGCACGATACTGGAATGGTGACACTTGCCGGAACACAAAATTTTTCCGAATTTGAATTACACGCCCGTGCAATCTTGGGAATTCCTATTTCAGAGGTAGTTTTGGAAAGAAATGGCGCAAGTGCGGTAGTTTTGGCAACAAGTGAAAGCAATGAACAACCTGTTTTTTCAGGATGGAACGAAGCTGCTCAGTTTAAAAATACGGATTTTAAAATCTTCGGAAAACCAACCACGCGTCCATACAGAAGAATGGCAGTCGCGCTAGCTTACGGGCATGAAGACGTGAAAGAACTTGTCGAAAAAGCGAAAGAAGTTGCCCGAAAAATATCCGTTAAATAGCTTTATTTCAACAATCCCAATGCTATTTTCATACGAATAATTCGCTTTGCGGAAGCATCCACTTTTTTCTTGAAATCGGCGTCTGTCTTGTATTTTTTCAAGATATCTCTGTGCGCTTTTTTTGCATCAACCGGCATTAGAACGATGTCGCAACCAGCTGCAACAGCTTTCACTTCGCATTGTGGAATACTCGCTACACCGCCCATATTCATTGCATCGGTAACAATTAATCCTTTGAACCCAAATTCTTCGCGAAGCAATTGTTTTACAATAACTTCAGAAGTTGTAGCGGGCATTCCTTTCGTGTCGTATTTTGGATTATTCGTAACACCAATATGTGCAACCATGATGGAAAGAACGCCATGTTCTATCAGTTTAGGGTAATTACCAATTTCCTTCAATTCACCATTAATCATTTGCAACGATTTGTGCGTATCGCCGGAAACTAAACCATGTCCAGGGAAATGTTTTGCAGTAGCAAGGATATTTTTGTTTTGTGTTTCTTGAATAAAAGCATCCGACCAAGGAATAATATTCGCAGGAATAGCGCCAAAGCTTCTAAATCCAACCGTTTTATTTGGTGACATATCCACCACTGGTGCAAAGTTGTAATTGATTCCGATAGCATTTAATTCGTCTGAAATAACTTGCGCAACTGTTTTAACTTCGTCAATTGTTGTTACTTCGTTTGCTTTTTTCACTGGTTTAGAACCAATTATTTTGCGGTTCACCAAACTCGGTTCCGCATCGGCACTGTATAAAAACGGCAAATTTCCGAGAGAATCGTTCAATACTTCAAATCCTGCAATCCAGTTTTTAAATTCCGCTTTCGTTCCGTTTAACATTAAAACACCACCAATAATTCGCTGTTGAATGTGGCTTTTTATAGTCGATTCCGTTTGTCCAAGTCTACCAACTGCTGGCATAATAAGTTGCGCAACGATAGCAGTATCATCCAAGGTAGCGAATACTCTTTCCACTTCTGTATCCAGTTCTTTGTTCTCAGAAAGATAATCGCTTAGCTTAAATTCCACCTTCACGGTTGGTTGAATGCGTTTGATTATTGTTTTTTTGTACGGTTGATTTTGAGCGCAACTTTGAAACAAAACAGCAAAAAGAATTGGTACTAATAGAAATTTATTCACGGTTAAAAATTTTTGAAACATAAACGTTAAAATTAAGTTCTTTCATCAAGTTAGAAGACCTATTACGAACTGTTTTTTTCACTATGCATTTGTCAATAACCATACCGAAGCCCATAATCGGAAGTTTCAAGCGATTATTGGTGAGTTTACTCGTTAAACCAAACCGTAAATCGTGGAATTTTAAAGTATCGCCACAGCGCTCGGTTGTGTAATAACCATTGGAAATAAATTTCAACCGCTTGGTGTAATTTGTTTCCGGCCATTTCAATGTGTTTAACGGCATTTTATGCTTCGCAATTGTATCTATATCATTTGGATTAAAAGGATAAAATATAGATTTGTAGCCCACATAATAATTGGTTTTATCTTCTACCAGAACCATCCAATAAAAACTGGTTAATGGCATAGGAGTTACCATTGCATTTCTTGTTTTTAACCCATTTTCCGAGAAATAAGTTTTTGAATCCGAGAGTATGGTAAGTTTCACAATTACGCCCCACAACAAATAAGCGGAGGAATAATAAATTCCAATCCAATTGATGCGCGATCGCCAGTAGCTGTCACGTTTTAAAAACAATGCAATTAGCACACAAATCATAAAAGGAACGGTATACAAAGGGTCGATTACAAAAACGGTATTGAATGTGATACGGTAATTAAAAGGCCACAGGAATTCCGTTCCATAATTGGTAAACATATCTAATATTGGATGCGTTATAATTCCAAGGAAAAACAACCAAATCCAGGTTTTTTGTTCGTATTTCTTTTTATA
>CAIYXD010000471.1 GCA_903930085.1 uncultured Flavobacteriia bacterium | reverse complement strand
TCATAATTTCCACCAAAATAAATTCCCTTTTTTATTTCATAACTTCCTTCAATTGCATCGCCAAACGCGTGAATAAAAAATATACTTTCAGTATCTACAGGTCCGCCAACGCTTATTTTTGATTGTACATTTGGAAAATCTTCATCTATTTCGTGCATTCCCAACTCTAGGTAATTATTGAGCACAAAACCAAAAGTTCCATCTTCATTGTGGTCGCACAATAAAATAACGGATCTTCGAAAATAATCCTCATCTAGAAAGGGATCTGAAATTAGTATTTTACCAATTTCAGGGCTTTTGGTATTTTTGAATGCTAAATCTATCAATCTGAAAGGATTAAAAATGAAATTAAAACTAATATAAGCCAAATTTATTTTGAATTCAAAAAAGGATTAAAACAAACTGTTTTTTAAACTATTTTCTGATGATGCAAATCAGTACCAACTTAAATTACAAAAATAAAGTTAGTTTTACTTAAAAGAAACTCCAAATCACTTAGATTCAACCAATTTTGAAATCGGAAATTCTTTAAAGTTTACGAAACATTTTATGCAAAACTTTGAATTTAGTACTAATTAATCGAAAAAAATGAAAATATTAATCTTTATTTTATTTCAATTTTCCCTAACCGTTTTTGTTTTTTCCCAAGATGAAAAATCGGATGTTACATCTAAAAAGTCAAGATTTAGTTTTTTTAGCGCAGGAAAAGATTCAACAGATTTAAAAAGTAATTTTGAATTAAGTTTTGGACAAAATTTATTATTTATTTCAACCAGTCAGCAAAACGAAATTCTCCAGAACGAATCGGTAGTTCTTGCTACCAGCTCTGTTTTATTTTTCTCGGAATTTCGACCTGAAAAGGTAATGAGAATCCCCGTTTTCCTAAACATTGCAACAGAAAGCAAGCAGTTTTTAGTGAATGGTAATTTAGTTTACGAAAAAGCATCTCCTACTATCGGGACTGGACTTGTGTTTAAGGTGATGGATTTTAAAATAGATAAAAAATCAAAAATTGAATTGGAAATGGGACCTTTGGTAAGTATGATTTTCAATACTTCAAATTCTGTTCGTTTTGCGCCAATTCTTGCTTCTAGGATTAAAATTTGCCGAGGTGAAAATTTTGTCATGTATATGGGTGTGAATTATTCGCTTGGCGTGAAAGCGTTTGGATTAATGTATGGAACAGGGACTGTTTTTTGACACGTTTTTTTTACACAGTTTTCGATTGAATACTAAAAAAAAACAGATTTACCGTAAGTTCTTATTAATCAATATTATTCGTCGCCACAGGAATCAATTCGTCTACACAATTCCGTTATTTGTAGAAATAGTCAACGTTAATTAAAAAAATATGTGCAAATTGCAATGTAAATTAAACTATACATGGAGGATTTGCTCATTCAACCAACACCACATACGCCGTATGTTCTATTTTCAAAAGAAAATGGGTTGATGGAAATAAAAGGTCGTTCGATTCCAGATCAACCGGACGAATTTTGGCTTCCTGTTTTGAGTTGGTTCGAATCCTATCTATTAGATCCTCGCGTAAATACAACAGTTAAAATTGACTTGGAGTATTTCAATATTTCCTCCTCTAAGCGAATTCTTTTTTTATTGTATAAGTTGAACGAGCTAGTTGATAAAGGTAATTTCGCGCACGTAGAATGGTATTACCGTCAGACAGACGAAGATATGTACGAAGTAGGCCAAGATTATGCCTACATGGTGAAAGTGCCTTTTGAATTCAAAGAATACATTGATCCGGATATTGCCGTTGCGATTTAATTGCAATTTATTTCGTCTCCAAAAACACCAAAGCATCTCAATAAGGTGCTTTTTTTGATTTTAACGAAGTACAATTTGTTAATTCTATTATTTTTGTAAATTCCTATGAGAACAGTTAAAGAAATTCCGCACGAAAGATATAAAATTCAAATTCTGAATTACAATGCTAAGTACATTTTAAAAATAGAATTGGGTCAATTTGAACAATCCTTTAAAATAGGGGAGTCGGATATTGCTACCTTGGACGAATTGGAAAACATGTTAACACCAGAATTATTAAGCAATTGTTTAAAACGATTTTTGGAAATGCGGAGCGATTGGGAAAGTGCTTTTAAAAATCGCACAAATCCTGCGCTATAATTATATCGGTATAAAATTTAAAAAATAAAAAAATGAATAAAATTATTCTTGTTGGTGCAGCTATACTTTTTGCAGTAGTATCGTGTGGAAAAGGAAAAAAAGAAGAATCGAAAGAAAACACAACGCCTAAAGTTGAAAAAAGAGACATGAAAGGTTTGAAAATCGCCTATTATAGTAGCGATAGCCTTAAAGTTTATTTCGATTATTTCAAGAACGAAGAGGCAATTGTCACGAAAAAACAAGAGAAATTTCAAAAAGAAGTGCAACGTCGCCAAAATGAATACCAGAATTTTATCCTTCGAAATAACGAGCGATTGAGAAGTGGCATGTTGTCCGAAAATGACCAAATGCAAATCCAACAAAAAGCCCAGCAAATGGAGGCTTCACTGATGCAATACCAGCAGGAAGAAGGTGGGAAATTGGAAAAAGAAACGATGGAAAAATTAGAGGTGATTGGAAAGAAAATTGAAGTTTTCGGCAAACAATTCAGCGAAGAAAACGGCATTGATTTATTGTTAATCCACGGTCAAGGAGGTCAAATCAATTTCATCAATTCTGCCATGGATGTGACGAAAGAATTTACTGCGTTTCTAAATGAAAAACAGTCGGAAATAGAAAAAGATTTAAAGAATTAAAAACAAAAAATGTTCATCTCCCAACAAAAGAAAAGCGAAAATATTGCTGAATACATTTTGTACATGTATCAAATTGAAGATCTGATCCGTGCGTATAATTTTGATTTGGAAGTAATTATGGAAAAATATGTACGCCCGCAATTACCAGATCATTCATTTGTAGAGCAATATAGAGCTTGGTACAGCGGATTGATCACACAAATGCAATCCCAAAAGATTGAAAAAATCGGACATCTTCACGATTTAAAAGATGTGTTGGTGGAAATTTCCTACCTGCACAATACCCTGATGAATTTGGCAAATGACGAAAAGTATAAAACTCTTTTTGAAGCAGCTTTGCCATTTATTGAAGAATTTAAAGAGAAATCTAACTTGAAAGACAAGAATACAATCGAAATATTGTTTCAAGCGTTATACATGAAATTACTCTTGCGCTTGAAAGGAAAAGAAATTAGTGCCGAAACAGAAGAAGCATTTGACGCCATGCGGATTGTTTTAGCGTATATTTCTCGCGCCTACAATCAAATGCAGAAGGGAGAATTGAATTTTTTGAAGAATTAGAATATTCACTCCCAAGTTTAAAGTTTAAACAATTAGAAATGTCTGAATGTATCTATTCTGTTTTTCTAAGTTGTTTATTACCATTTTAAAATCGTATACTTTTATAATTTGAAAAAAATAAAAATTGCTATTGCGGAAGACCACAAAATTGTGCGTGAAGGCTATGCTGCTTTATTCGAGCAAGAAGATTCAATTGATTTAGTTTTTGCTGCGGAAGATGGCCAAGTTGCTTTAGATCAGTTGAAACATGAAAAGATTGACATTTTATTGTTAGATATTAATATGCCTAACTTGAATGGAACGGAGACATTTGATATTTTAAAAGTGGAATTCCCCGAAATTAAAGTGATCATGTTGAGCATGTATTACGATAATTTATTCATTTCTGAATTTTTCACAAAAGGAGCAAGGGCCTATTTAGATAAAAACTGCAGTTTTGAAACCATGTTGGAGGCAATCTTTTCAGTACATAACCAAGGCTATTATTTTAACGAGGATATTTCAAAGATTCTGCTTCATCAATTAATTCATTCAGAAGATATTAATCCAATTTTTTCAGATGATTCATTGACAAAAAAAGAAATGGAAGTATTACTGTTGATTTGTCAGGAAAAGTCCAACAGTGAAATAGCGGAAATTTTATTCAAAAGTATACGGACTATTGAAGGTTACAAAGCTAGAATTGCAATCAAAACAAATGCTCGAAATCCGGTTGGAATGGTTATTTATGCTATAAAAAAAGGTTTATTTCAACTGCCCTAATACTTTTTTTTGACTTGGAAAGTAGAACAGAAACAGATAAAATCGGATGTAAACAATTTTTAATTAATTTTTGTACTTTCACAATTCATGAGTCGTAACCAATATATATATATCGCAGTGCTTTGTTTTGCTCCATTTCTTTCGAAGGCGCAGGCGTTTGAGCGCAAGCATACACTCAACATAGAATTGGGTTTGCCAAATGCATTTTCCAATAAAGCGTTCAAAAACATCATGCAAGGCCTTGTTTCTGCTGCGCCATATTACCAATTCGCAATGAAAAATAATTTTATTGCTGGCGCAGGACTTCGCTATTCGTATTTTGCAATCAATGAATTCAAAGTTCCAACAGCGGTAAGTGGCGGCGTTCATTCTGGTGGTGTTTTCCTGAAAGCAGGATGGGAAAAATTTCACAACGAACGTTTTGCAACGGATTTAAGCGTGAAATTTGGATACGATCAAAACTATTTTACTTCTGACCGTGGCGATTCACTTGGAAAATCTATACTGCAAGTAAATTCAACGTATTTAGAACCTTCAGTTGGTTTTATATTAACGGTAGATGAATTTTCATCCTATCGCCTTTTTATCAGTTATGCATTTCAAGGTTTTGGATATAAACCAAGTATGATTGGCTTGGAAACTTTTGGCGGCTATGACCCGAAAGAATTTAATAGAACGACTTCCTTTTTAATCGTAGGGTTTGGTTTCACGCATTATTTTAAAAAGGTAAATTAATTTCGTTTCACTTTTACAGCTGTAAGTATTAATTCAAATAGAACTATCTATTGTGCTTATTTTTATGCGCTTATTTAGAAAACAAATCTTCTTTTTATTTTTTACTTGAATCGTGTAAAGAAATATAGTAGAGAAGCTTAGATTGAATAATAGATAGTGGCGTTGCTAGGGCATTTACGTATTGAAAATTACCTTCTTTGTTGTTGGAAATTGACAGTTGGATTGGGCACGCTTCACTTTGAATCGCATTTACTTTAAAATCACCTGAATTACTATCATATACAAC
>CAIYXD010000470.1 GCA_903930085.1 uncultured Flavobacteriia bacterium | reverse complement strand
TTCCGTCGATGGAAAACAATTTAATATCGGTTTTTTAGATAATAACACATTAGATGCAGGCAACTTAGAGAGTGGAATTTATTTTTTGCGCATTGAAACAAAGGAAGGTTCGGCTGCAGTTCAATTTGTAAAAGGCTAATACGATTTAAATTAATCAGAGGGAAATAGTTGTTTTACTTTTTCCGAAAGTAAAGAACAAGAAAAAGCCAATCTTTCGACTGGCTTTTACAAAAATCAATTAAAAAATAATTTTAATTACCCGTAACCATTACTTTATACGTGGTAAAAAATAAACCTTTTTTAATGGAATAATCTACAGTCGCAACTTTTGTAATTCCACCATTGCTAGCAGCTTTTACGATACTTAAATCAACTGGTGTGATTGCAAGGTTCAAAAATAATTTTTTCTGAGCAACACCTGTTTTTTCAATTTTGTTTCCTGTTGCGATTCCTGGGTAGGACATCGTGCATGAAGTAGCTAACATCGCTATAGCGGCAACTACTAAAATTTTCTTTTTCATAACCTTTATTTATTTAGCAGTAACAATTAATTCTCTCTTTGAAAAGAAAAAATAATTGGTTGTTTTCATATCAACTGTTGCGATGGCGGAAGTAATTTTTCCATTCTTCGCTGCTTGTTTTAAACCGAAATCTTTGTTCAGAAAAATTATACCAAACAAAACTGTTGATTGAGATTTCCCCTTTAAACTGCCGATTTCTGCTCTTGAAGCCGTAACCGGCAATGTTACTGTGCAAGAAGATACTGCCAACGCTAATACCCCTCCCGCTATGATATTTTTTATATTTCTCATCATATCTTTAGATTATTCACCATAAACTCTGGTAGTGATAATTGGGAAAAAGAACAATTTTGTTGTTACTTCAACAGCTCCAATAACTGTAATTTTTCCATTCGCTGCAGCTGCTTTTATCGAAGTGTCGCTATCTCCGATAATTTTAGATTTGGCAACTCCCGTTTTTGTTCCCATTGGCTCACCTGTCAATTGATAGGTTTGTGATACCATGCAAGAACTTAAGGCAGTAATGCTGAATGCCATAATAAATAGTTTCTTCATTTGAGATTTTCTTTAGTTTATGTTGCGAAGATAAAACTTAATTAATTGAAAAATTATTTAGCAACGATTTTTTTCGTTCTCATTCAATTGTTCTATTCGCACTAATATGTTGAAACCAAAAGTTTGCCTTTTTAAAGTTTAAAGAGTGTTCAACAGTTTTACACTTGTTCCCAAATTACCGCATAATCACTAAAAAAAGGACTTAAAAAAAGCCTCATCTTTCGATGAAGCTTTTTGTTGGCCCACTAGGGCTCGAACCTAGACTCTTCGGTACCAAAAACCGACGTGTTGCCAGTTACACCATGGGCCAATTAAAACACCGCTACTGGACCTGCGATGCGAGGGCAAATTTAGCAACAAAATTTAAATTTGAAAGCGATTTAAGAAAAAAAAGTTTTTTTTTTTAAGTGGAGGATGATCACAAACTTTTGCAAAGATTTTTCAAAATTAAATAATTTGGCATTTTTTCACTTTTAATGGACAACTTCCTTGCATTATATTTTTAAATTCGCACATCGCAAACTTTTCATTTGGAAAAAATTGCCATCAAAAGATTAATTTATACAAGACTAAAAAATAAAAAGCATGAGTTACAAAAAATGGAACGTTTACCTGGGTTGGTTGGTTTTTCTAATCGCGACAGTTGTTTACTTTATAACAATAGAGGACACAGTCAGTTTGTGGGATTGTGGTGAATATATTACAGCAGCATATAAGTTAGAAGTAGGTCACCCGCCAGGCGCACCGTTTTTTATGGTTCTCGGCAGATTATTTTCCTTTTTTGCAGAACCAGAGCATGTTGCTGTGTGGATCAATCGATTATCAGCTATTTCTAGCTCATTGACGGTTTTGTTTATGTTTTGGTCGATGACTTCATTGTTGAAAAAGATTTCTTTGCGCGATAAAATAGAATTGTCTTCTGGAGATAAAATTGCCATTTTCGGAAGTGCGATTGTTGGTTCTTTAGCGTATGCATTCTCTGAATCCTTTTGGTTCTCTGCTGTGGAAGGCGAGGTATACGCAATGTCTTCTTTATTTACTGCAGTAATTTTTTGGGCGATATTAAAATGGGACGAAGAAATGGCGCACGTTCAAAACGGAACACTTTCCGCTGAATACGCACCAAATCGCTGGTTATTATTAATTATGTTCTTACTTGGCCTAGCGATTGGTGTCCATTTATTAGGAATATTAGTTGTTCCTGCAATAAGTTTTGTGATTTACTTCCGCCATAAGAAAGTGGCTGATTTTAAAGGGATTTTAATAACCGGAATTCTATCTGTAGCTATTCTTGGTTTTATTCAAGAAGCAATTATTCCAGGTTCTATTTCTTTGGCATCTTCCTTTGAAGTTGCTTTTGTTAATTCGTTGGGTTTACCATTTTACACTGGAACTATCTTTTTCTTTGCTTTATTGGTTTTCGCTTGCGTTTGGTTGATTCGTTATGCCCGAAGAAAAAATAATTCAATCGTTTACAATGCAACGATGGGTTTAATTCT
>CAIYXD010000469.1 GCA_903930085.1 uncultured Flavobacteriia bacterium | reverse complement strand
GCAGAGGTCAGAAATTTAGATTTATTGGAAGCAACGAATATTCAAGGAACAAAAAATATTATTCAAGCAATTCAACAAACCTCCGTTTCCAAAGTTATTCATTTGAGCAGTGTTGGGGTTGTAGGAAAAGGATACAGCCATTCGCCATTGTTGGTGGACGAGAACACTAGCGCTTCACCAGCAAATGAATACGAACGAACAAAATGGGTGTCGGAACAACTTTTTCTTGAAGCAGCCGCTAATGGCGATTTTGAACTTGCAGTTTTGCGTCCTACGAATGTTTTTGGTGAAAACCACCCGTTTAATGCCTTGTTGAATCTAATGCGGAAAATTATTTCAGGAAGTCCACTTTTTTATGTGGATGGCGCAATGGTTAATTATGTTTATGTTGCGGATTTAAATTCATTCCTTCTACATTTAATCCATAGCAACCGCTTTGATGGAATCTATTCCGTCGGAAAATCAATGCCATTACTCGACTTTTATAAAATGGTTGGAAAAGAACTGGATGTTAAAACGAAAATCATTAAGATTCCGGCATTTTTAATTGCAATTGTAAAAAAAATTGGAATGAAGAAATTACAACCCATTTCCAATAAAGTGAGTTATTCAGATAAAAAACTGGAAGAAATTTTTCATTATACCTTTGGCCTTGAAAAAGGAATTGCCAAAACGGTTGATTACTTCAAAAAAAGAGAATTGCTACCATGAAAATTTGTTTTTTTGCCGATAGTGAAAGTATACACACTGCAAGGTGGTGCGAACATTTCCATTCCTTGGGACATGAAGTTCACTTAATAAGTTTCAAAACACTGATTTTACCGAATATTCATAACCATACCGTTAATTTAGAGAAAATAAATGTCGCTGGTGGAAATTGGAAAGTTCTCTTAAAGTTTAGAACGGTAAGAAAAATAGTAAAAGATATTTCACCAGATATTTTTCACTCACTTTATGCAACAAGTTACGGTATTACAGGTTCTTTGGTCGGTTTTCATCCTTATATAATCACAGCGCTTGGTTCCGATATTCTACTTAGCCCTAAACAATCAAAAATCTATTGTTTCTTGCTTAAATTTGCTTTTTCGAAAACGGATTTAATAACCGTGATGTCGGATCAAATGAAAATGGAGACAGAGAAACTCGGTGTTTCCCCAGCTAAAATCATTACGCTTCCATTTGGGATAGATCCGAAAATGTTTAATGCGAAAAATCGAAAATTGGACAAGAATAAATTTGTGATTACGTCCACTCGAAATTTTGAGGAGGTGTATAATATACCACATTTAATTAAGGCAGTAGCGAAAGCAAAGGAGAAAATACCTTCAATTCATTTGAATTTAATCGGCACAGGAACAGAGGAACTAACGTTGAAAGAATTGGTGAAACAATTGCATTTAGAAGAATGTGTTACCTTTTTTGGGAAAGTTCCGCAATCCAAAATTGCCGAAGTTTTAAATCAGTCACATGTGTTTGTTTCCGTTTCCCTTTCAGATGGGAATAATATTTCGCTAAACGAAGCAATGGCTTGTGATACGCTTTGCATTGCAACTAATATCCCAGCAAATACTCAATGGATACAACACAATAAAAATGGTTTTTTAGTTGAAATAAATGCTGTTGATGCATTAGTAGATTATTTAGTTATTGCTGCTGAAAAATATGATGAATTGCAACAATCGGCTCTACCGATCAATAGAAGGCTATTAGAAGAAAAAGGAATTTGGGCGAATAACATGAAACGGATGGAGGATATTTACGAAGAATTAATCTTGAAAAAATGAAGAAACGAGTCGCAATTATTGGAGCCGGTGGACATGGAAAAGTAATAGCCGATGCCGTTTTAAAATCGGGAGAGTATGAATTAGTTGGGTTTATTGATGCTAAATTACCTAAAGGAAAGGTTGTTTTTGGAACGTATTCAATTTTAGAATCCCAAGACAATATTCACTTACTTTTACCGGAGATTGACTTTTTTATTATCGGAATTGGTGCGAATGAAATACGTAAAAAGGTTGTAGAATCTTTACCGGAAAATTTAGAGTGGGCAACGGTTATTCATCCTTCAGCAAGTATTGCATCTGAAACAATAATTGGTAAAGGTTCCATAATTTTAGCAAATTCAGTAATCGGTATAGAGTCCGTTATTGGTGAATTTTCCATTATTGATGCGGGTGTTGTTGTAGACCATGAATGTGAAATTGGCGCTTTTTGCCATCTTTCTATAGGAACTTGCGTAGGAAGCAACAGTAAAATTTCTACTAATACAAAATCTGAAATTGGACAACTTTTCCAACCATTCTCAACCAGATAATATGATTGAACGATTAAAACAAATCGCAGCCTTCCAATGGTATCACTTACTTTTGAGTTTGTTGATTTTTACGTTTTGTTTTGCACCTAATTCCATTGCACTCTTTGTCATTTTACTCTCTTTTTTTACAGCAGTACAAACTGTAAAAGGGAAAATGAAATTCAAGATGTCCACCGTTAGCATGGGTTTCTTGGTGTTTTTCTTAGCGTATGTTTTTGGAACTTTTTTCACAAATCATCTTACTGATGCCTTGCATAGCCTAGAACGAAAGATGGTATTTGTTGCTTTCCCTATCCTTTTTTCCTTTCGATTTGATCGAAAATTAAATTTTCAGCCAATAGCAATTGGTTTAATCTTAGGCGTTTTAGTTTGTTCTCTTCTGGGTTTAATGCATAGTTATCGCATGTATGCGTTGCATGGGGATTTTAACAACAACTTTGGTTCGACGACGTTCTCCTATATTCACCATCCAACTTATTTGAGTGCGTTTTTACTTGTCGCATTCTTATTTGCTATAGAAGGATATAAATTAAAATGGCGGTATTTCAACCTTCTCACGGTCGGAATTTTCTCCGTGTTTGTAAGTTTCATGCAGTTCTTCTGTTTTTCATTTGCGGGTTTGTTGTTTTTGTTTTTTGTGCTTATTTTCTTGGTGTATAAATCTATATACCAACGTACTTCCCGCAGTATATTTTATCTTAGTTTGATTGCGCTTCCACTTTTTCCAGTGGTTGCATATAAAAGTAATCTGAATGTAAGAATTGTATTGAATGACACTTTAGCAGATGTGAAAGCATTTCTTATAAATCCTAAAAGTGTTTTGGAAAACCATACAGAACCCCTTACGGGTAACGTTGTGCGATTGATTCTTTGGACCGTGTCTGTTGAACAGGTTGCAGAACATCCTTTTGGCGTTGGGACTTCCAATTTGGATGATGCGATTGGAGCACGGTTGCGAAAATATGGACTGAACGATTTAGCTAGTCAAAATTACAATTCACATAATCAATATTTACAAATTGCAGTTGAGATAGGGGTGCTTGGATTAATTCTCTTTTTAGGGTTGTTAGGTGCGATTTTCGCGTATGCCATAAAATGGAAAGACACCCTACTTTTTCTGATTTGTGCAAATTTAGCGTTCAACTGTATTTTTGAATCCATGCTGCAAAGACAAAGTGGTATTGTATTTTATACCTTTGTTTTATTGTTGGTTTATATGGTGAATTTTGATAAAACTTT
>CAIYXD010000468.1 GCA_903930085.1 uncultured Flavobacteriia bacterium | reverse complement strand
AGACGTTTGAAGATAGCGTTAGTTTTGATTCCGAATTGAAAAACTGTTCGGTTTCCATGAAAGACATTTCCTATTTCGCAACGGCATTGGAAGGAATGGAGCAGCAAGTTGAGCTTAGTGCTGTGGTAACACAAAAGGTGAAAAATCTAAAAATTTCGAATTTGGATTTGAAAACAGGAAAAAAAACGGTGCTTCGGGGTAACCTTCACCTACCGGATTTTAGGGAAATAAATAAATCCTTTTTCAATGAAAAATTAGATTACGCTTATATTTCACTGGAAGATTTAAAAAAAATAAAATTGCCCGTAGGCTCATCAGACCGCTTCCTTTCTTTTGACACCTATCTCGAGCGACTCGGGAATTTTCAAATGGCGGATGTTCGATTGAATGGTTTTTATACGCAATTTGTGCTCAAGGCAGATTACATTAAAACCAATCTGGGAACCGTAAAACTTGACAACGGCATACTTTTTACCGAAAACCGCAGCAATGGCTCCTATTACTTTGAGCGATCTGGCGCAAGCGAGTACGATGTCAAAATAGATGATTTTCAATTAGGAGAATTTCTACAAGACAAAAATTTCAACACCGTAAAAGGACAGTTTTTCCTTTCAGGTGAAGCCTTTTCGCTGGCGGATATTCGTTTTGATGTCATTGAAGGAAACCTAGAGAATTTTGATTATTTAGGCTATTCTTACACACATATTTTTATCTCAGCAGGAAGTTTTATAGACAATAAAATAAACGCCAAGATTGAAGTCAAGGATGATAATTTGAAGCTTGTTTACGATGGTTTTATTGATTTTAATGGCAACCAGCATATGCAGTTTTCAGTGGATTTGTCCAAAGCGATTCTCACCAATCTAAACATCACAACCTCAGACAGCAGCAGTTTAACTTCCAAGTTCAACGTAAATATTTTTGGGAAATCAGCAAATAATATGTTTGGTGAAATCACCATGGATGGGATACTGTATAAAGAAGGAAATCGAGAGGTTAAAATTCCAAGTTTAAAGATAGAAGTGTTGCGCGGAAAATTGGAAGATGAATTTTGGATCAATAGCGACATGGCGACAGTTAATTTGCGCGGTAAAATCGATTTCAGCACATTAGTAAGTGATTTCAATGACCAGTTTCAGAAAGTTTTTCCGTTCATTGCAGAAACGAAAATAGCCAAAAAGAAAACCAAAAAAGCACCAAGCCATTTCTCCTATTCGATTACCAGCAACCGATTAAATGATTTTCTTTCCATTTTTGCGCCAGACTTACAAGTTGCACCGAATACAACATTAAAAGGAAATTATGACGGACGAATAGAAGATTTTTCGATGGTGCTGCTTTCTCCAGAAATCATTTACCAAGACTTACGCTTTCAAGGTGTAAATTTGATTCAAAACCTTAATTCCACAAGTATTTCTGCAAATTATAACGTTCAGAAATTCATCTACAACGATTCACTTGCGTTGGACAAGGTGCTTTTCATGACAACCGGACAACAAAACCGTTTAAATTCCGAATTATCTTGGAATCAAAATGGGACAAACAATTCCTTAATTATTTGGGAAACCAACATTGAAAGTTTCAATAATCTTAATTTCAGACTT
>CAIYXD010000467.1 GCA_903930085.1 uncultured Flavobacteriia bacterium | reverse complement strand
GTCATTTATGGTGTAAACAAACTCTTCTTTTCCAACGAATTTATCTGCTGTATTCCAATTGTACTGGTTTTTAATTTGTGCAACCGGGTTGATAATATCATTTACTTCTTCCAAGTAGGAATAAGTGCCGTCTGCTAGTTGCACCGGGCGATCTGGCATTGCATTCAAGGTATTATACAGTACAGAACCTAAGCCGTTTTCAGGAAGCGTGCTTCTACTTTCTGTGGAAAAAAGCAAAACCGAGTTCAATTTTAATTTTGTGGAAAGATCCGTGCTGATATTAAAACGCGCATTGTATCTTGAGAAATTTGATTTGTCGCCACCAACAATTCCGTCTTGGTTGTAATACCCTAAACCGAGCGAGTATTTGGTGTTATAGGTTCCACCACTCATACTGATGTTTTGGCTTTGAATTGGAGATCTGCTGAAAATGGTATCCTGCCAATCCGTTCCTACGCCTAAATTTGTATTGTTAAATGGCATTGGCTGACCACCGAATGCAAACATTTCATTTTTGATAACAGCATATTCTGTTGCATTTAAAACGTCCAATTTTTTGGAAGTGGATTGCATTCCATAATACGCACTGTATTCGATAGATGGTTTACTATTTAAACGGCCATTTTTTGTTTCAACAATAATAACTCCGTTGGCTGCGCGCACACCATAGATTCCCGCAGTGGCATCTTTTAGTACGTTGATGGATTTAATATCCGAAGGATTCAACGCATTTAAACCTTCTGAGTCGTATACAACACCATCTACTAAAATCAATGGATCGTTGTCTCCAAAAGTAGAAATACCTCTGATTCGAATATTGGATGCGCCACCTGGAGAACCAGAATTTGTGCTGATGGTAACCCCAGAAACTTGACCCTGAAGTGCTTGATCCATTCTTGAAACGTTCAATTTTTCAATGTCTTCTCCTTTAACTTTTCCTGTTGCACCGGTAACCTCTTTTGATTTTGCTTCACCGTATCCAACGGCAACAACTTCATCTAGAACTTGTGCATCGGTTACAAGAACAACATCTATCACGGTTCTTTTAGCTACTCGAATTTCTTGTTTTGTATAACCAGAATAGGAAAAAATTAAAAACACATTTGTGGAATCCACCAATTTAACAGAATAATTTCCATTTAAATCTGTTAAAACCCCTGTATTTTTGCCTTTAACTTTTACGCTGACATAAGGCATCGTCTCGTTTTTTTCATTTTTCACACTACCTGAAACGGTAATTTCTTGGCTGAATGCCAGAAAAGATAATGCAGAAAGCGTGAGGGAAAGAAGTAGTTTATTCATCATAGTAATTGAAAATATTTGCGTAAATATATAATTTATTTTACTTATTATACAAAATACAATAAGTTTTCATTAAGTTTTTTGATTCACTAACCTAATTACGGGTAATACATTGAAAAACCCCTCTAAAAACAGTCTTTTAAACAAAAATACTCGAATGCAATAAGCATAAATTTTCAAGTTATTTTCATTTTTCTATACTTTTTAGCCTGCACTACTTCCCAAATTAAGGGAAGGTATTTCCCAAGTATACCTGTGTTTTTATTTTTTTATTTCCACCAAACTTCCGACATAAAACGGGATATTGGCGTAGGCAATTTTCTCCCCGTCGGAAATGGTAACGTACAAACGATATGCTCCTTCTTTTCGTGGAGTGTGTAGTTTACACGTTTGTTTTTTTCCTTTTTTCAAATTGCCGATAATTTCAATTGGTTTGGATTCTGCGTCTCCCCCAGATTTTAAATCGGTGCTTTCTGGAAATAATTCCCAAGAAATAGTCAGTTTATCGTTGTTTATATCTCGAGCATATACTGCGACGTTATATTTTCCATTGGGACGTAGAAAGAGGTTTCTTTCG
>CAIYXD010000466.1 GCA_903930085.1 uncultured Flavobacteriia bacterium | reverse complement strand
TTGTACTGTTTTCAAAGGAGTAACTTTCCGATCTTCGTTGCTCCAGCGCAATAAGGTTTCAATGACCTCGTCGACCGAGCGAATTTTTAAGCCTTCCAAAGAATCCGCCAATTCGACTGTCTTTTTGAACGCTTTCTGAATTTCTTCATCGTTCGTGAGCTCTTTTAAGGCATGAATATGTTCTCGGAAATACGGAAATAAAAGCGCGTAAACAAATTGCACGGAAGTGGTAGTTCCTTCAATATCTGTAAGAATGTATTTTACGTTTTTAAATTTCATTTGTTTTTTATTTGCTTGTTACCAGTCAAATGGACTGCCTTAGCAGCCACGCAGTGAATCGCCAAATATAAATCATTCGTATGTGTACCGAAATCAATCGTATTGGCTTATTTCATTGTGCAAAGAAAAGAATAAAAAACCTGAGTTATCTTATTAAAGCAGGCTAAAAATAAAAGTGGCAGCACAACAATAAAATGACTTTGTTTTTTCGGTATACCAATAATTCTGCATTCAAACACGTCCCCATTTTCTAAAGAAGCTAAATAGGCTTTTTGTTCAGGAGTTGGGGGGAGTTCTTTTTTTTGACTGCTTTCAATAAAAAGTGACGGAAATTTACCATGAACCAAATACGAACGTTCGCTGTTTTGGTCAAAAAGCGTGGTAATTGGATGAGTCATGCCTTTAAATCAAAGAAGAGATTCTTGAAACTATGCCAGCCTATTTTAGAGCTATTCAACCAATTACCTTCTCACCTTTGCAAAATGGTGGAAGAGACTTCATACTTTTTCCCCTTTTTTGATGGTGCTGTTTTTACGCAAAGTGGAAATTTTGCAAAAGGGAGCAGATAAATCATTTTTTTATTTATATTTATTATCTTGTATTAAATTAAAACCACTTTCACGAAACAGAAATCCAACTATTCCTATTTAAATGCGTCTATGGGATGTAGGCGTGTTACAATCTTTAAAAGATTGAATTTATTTTTACAATAACCAAACTTATCAATTGAGTAAATCCGTTTTACATATTGTTTTTATTTTTTCATTTTTGTCTGCGTTTGCTCAGCAAAATCTGGTTCCCAATGGCAGTTTTGAAGAGTATTATAATTGTCCTTTAGGCATTGCTGATTTTACAACAGAAGCATGGTCAGTTCCTACATGGGGAACGAGTGATTATTTTAACAGTTGTAATATTTTAGATGCGAGCGTGCCTTATAATTTTGTTGGAAATCAGAATGCACACAATGGTTCTGGGTACTGCGGTATTGGCAGTGGTTTTGAAATGCCTGATCCAAATTCAAGAGAGTATATTCAAGTTGAGTTGATTACTCCTTTAGAACCCAACAAAGATTATGAATTTTCTTGTTTTGTAAGTCTTGCCGAAAGTTCAAAGTTTTGTATACAGGATATTGGTATAGCATTCTCTAACAGCCCTATTGGCGGAAATTATGGGAATGAAATATCATTTTCAGATACGATTTATAATTTGACCGCTAATTTTTTATGTGATACTGTCAATTGGGTAGAATTGAGCATAATTTTTAATGCAAATGGTGGAGAGAAATATTTAACAATAGGACAATTTAAAAATGTGTCTGATGCTAATTTCCTCCTATTTAATCCATTAATTAGTAGCTATTACGCATACTATTACATCGACGATGTTAGTTTAATCGAATATGAATTTCCTGAAATCCCGAATATTTTTTCCCCAAATAGCGACAATATAAATGATCTTTGGTCAATTGAATTACCTAATGGTTATGAAATTAATATTTTTAATCGTTGGGGAGAAATAATCGATAATTATTTAATCGAAAATCATAATTATTCTTGGGACGGTAAAACAGAAAAAGGAAAAGATTGCGTCGATGGTGTTTATTTTTACTCATTAACAAAAAATGATTCTAAGAAAACAGGTTTTATTCAATTGGTAAGGTAAAATACTATCAAATGAAAAACAAATTTATATTTATATCATTCGTCACATTAGTTTTAAATGCGAATGCACAAAGTACTGACGGAGGTATTACAGGAAACAATTGGGGTGCAACAAAATTCCTTGGATGGAATGCCACAAATGGTACAAACCCGCTTTTCACCAAAACCAATAACTTCAGCAGGACAAAAATCAACGGTAATCTTTCCTATGCGGTCAACGGTTTTACCGATGTTAGAAATGGCTATATGCTTTTGTCACCTTTGCAAAATGGTGGGCTTTCAACCTCTACGGGGTTGATTATGGATAACAACCGTGGGGCGTTTTCCATGTTTCATATCAATGGTACTGGCATTGTACAAGAATTTGGTGCGCGCCGTTGGTGGAAAACAGGGATTACATTAACAGACAATTCCGATGCTGCTTATTTTGGTTTGCGCCAAGTGGGAACAGGTATTGATGTAACCGAAACAGTTATAAACTGGACGGATAACCAATCGGGTGGCGATTTCGGCCCCGATGACATGGTATTTCGTTTTACTACTGGTTTCGGAGACCTTTCTTATAACAATACCAACTACAGAACCCCCGCCGACCTAGATGGTTTGCATATTGCCCGTTTTACAGCAGGTGGTTTCCTAGGTTTGGGGAATACTTTTGGTGTGAATCCGCCATCTGTTTCTACAAGCTATGCACGTCCTCAATCCTTGTTTCACATGAGTTACGATTATCAAAATAGTGCGGTAGATAACGAACCATTTGGATTCATGCAAATTACATTACGCAGACCATTAGCTGCTATAAATGATAGTATTGGTCAAGGAGAAGCTGTCACAGACGGTTTACGTTTTGGCATTGACAATGATTTGTTCGGATCAGTTGGACGCAGACACTTAAACAGTTATTTGCGCTGGCAAGAAGCCTCTAGTTTTGTTATTCAAACAGAAGACGGAGGAATAAACAATATTCAAAACAACGAGCGGTTGCGCATTACTTCCATTGGAGCATTGGATCGTAATTACACTACTAATGAATATATTGGTCTGCGCTCTGCAACAACCCCCACTGATGTTACACGTATTTCAATTGCACATTCAGGATCAAATGGTTTAACTAGGCCTATGAGTTTAGTGCACTTGGGTTACAACATAGGGAATGCCCTTGGTCCGATTCAATTGAAAAATGGATGGAGATCATGGATGGATTTGGGAATGTTAGTTTCTAATACCACAGATAACGTTTGGATTGGCTTAAAACCAAGAGTAGGAAATGCCACGCAAACCAATGATCAGTTGGACGCCGTAATTAATTGGGGGAACAATGGTAATGCGCTTAGCGGAACAGATGTAATGCGTTTCATTTTTACAGCTGAACCCTTATCAACGTTGGATTCTGCATCAAATGCTATTACAAATGATGGATTAGAGGTGATGCGCTTGTACCCAGATCGCGACACAACAAGCACATTAGAAGGTTTAACGTATGGGCGTGTTGGCATTGGTGACTTTACTGCACAAGGCGTAAACGAACAACCAACCCATAAATTAGATGTAGTTGGTAACGGTCGTTTTAGAGCTTTGCCTGATTCTTTGTATATGGCAGATTTAGCGGAAGATAAAATTGTGATGGTTGATTCTGCTGGAGTTCTGCGATGGGCAAGTTTTGTTCCTTCACAATTTGGAACCTATTGCGCTGACAGCGTTGGCGGTAAATTATTGTTTGACACCAAAGTAGACATGGATAATCATAATTTGTACTTTACAAAGAATGATTCCATTGGTGCAAATTTAATGGGTTTAGGATATGACTGTGGCGTTCCATTGGAAGCAAAATTCAATGTGTTTTCAAAGAACGAACTTTGGTCAGGTAGTTTTTATGTAGATGGAAATTCTCCAAATAATATAACATCTAACAATTTCCAAGGCGGTGTTAAAAGTATCATTGATTCTACACTAACACTAAACGCAACGGCAGTTTATGGCTATGTTGCTCCGAACATGACTTTAACAATGGATTCACAAGTCGGTGTTAAGGGTGAAGTAAATGGGCGTTCAGTAAAAGAAGCAATTGGAGTTTTTGGAGTTTCAACTTCTATGTTTCCCAATAATGGAGCCATTGGAGGCCGTTTCTTAGCAAGTGGAAGTGGAACAGGTAGAGCAGTACAAGCGCAAAACAGTACAAGTCAATCAACCCAAAATTCCTTTTCAGGATTTGGATTTGGAGGCGATTTTAGTTGTCAAAATCCACTAGGAACATTAGTGAATTCAAATACTGGCTTAGTAGGTTCCGCTAACGGCACATCGGCTTTAAATACTGGTGTACGAGGGATTAGTAGTGGAAATAGCAATATGAATATTGGAGTCTCAGGATATGCTTTTGGTGGAACAATTAGCAGAGCAGGATATTTTGTTGGCGCATTAGAAGCAACAAGTTTTATTACTACACCTTCAGATCAACAATTCAAAACAAATGTAGCTCCATTGGTTTCAGCGTTAAAATTGACAACCTTATTGAAACCAAAAACCTATTATTTAGATACGCTTAACTATGACCATTTCAACTTTGGTTCTGAAAAACAATACGGTTTTATTGCTCAAGATGTTCAAGCTATTTTACCTGAATTAATCCACAATAGTATCAATCCAGCGGTGTATGATAGTTTAGGAAATGAAATTAGTCCTGAAACATCCTATAAATCATTGAACTACAACGCAATTATTCCAATTAACACGCAAGCAATTATTGAATTGAATGCGAAAGTTGATAAAGCAACACTTTCAGACCAAAGCATTAAAACTAATGTGCAAAACCTTAATGGTTCATTGGATAAAGTGTTGGCAATGCGTGGCGTTTCCTATGATTGGAATCAAAGTGTAGATCCACAATTGAACCTAGACAGTTTAAGTCACGTTGGTTTCATTGCTCAGGAAATAGCGCAAATTGATTCAAGGTTGACATACCTTGATGCTGACACCTTATTACACGTTGAGTACGACAAAGTTGTTCCAATCTTGGCAGAAGCAATTGAGGAATTGAATGGAAAAGTTGTGTCTCAAGATTCTATTATCGAAGCATTGACAAATGAAAACCTTGCTCAACAAGCGCAAATTGAAAACCTTAACGATCGTTTAACACAGCTAGAAAACTGTTTGTCAGGAATTTTACCCTTCTTGTGTCAAATGAACAATTCGTCGATTCAGCCTACACAACAGGAGGTTCAAGAGCAATTGAGAACAGCGATTAATGTAAATTTATCGAACAAAAATACAATCGTTTTAAATCAAAATGTTCCGAACCCTTTTGCTGAATCAACTATGATTTCATATTCAATTCCTACATCAGTTCAAAAAGCACAAATTCATTTTTACGATGGACAAGGAAAATTGATTAATTCGGTTGATGTGATTGAAAGAGGAAATGGTCAATTGAATGTTTTTGCCAATGATTTAAGTACAGGTGTTTACACATATTCACTTGTTGCTGATGGTCATATAGTATCAACTAAAAGAATGATGAAACAGTAATTCGCGCAATTGCGTTTCATTATCCCTAGAAACTGAGTTTCAGTTTCCAGGGTGTTTTATCCGTTACTTGATCGTTAACTGCGAAAAAGATATTTGTAGTTTTAAGGTGTTGTGTTTTGTGAATTTTTGGGCACTTGCACAATTAAAAGTCGTACACGTTAATTCCCAATCACTAGTAGACACGTTTCCTTCACGCAATAAGGTTATAGTTTCCTAGCAAGAAAATTTAATTTCCAATTCAATTGATTCTGAAATTAAATCGGTAGCCGAATACCTTTTAGCTAAACGTGCAAATTACTATACGCTGCGCTTTTTAGTTTCTATCTATAATAATTACCTCGCAACTTTGAAATCTGCGAATTTCTCTTCCAGTTTGGAATGTGTATATTCTGGCACCCAGCCACTGCTATCGATAAAAATTCGGATAGCTTTAACGAATGGATTTGTATCTCCGGCATCAAACCAATGTTTCGTTCCGGCCGGCACAGAAATTAAATCTCCTTTTTCGCA
>CAIYXD010000465.1 GCA_903930085.1 uncultured Flavobacteriia bacterium | reverse complement strand
TTTTCCAATAAAGCGTTCGTTTTTTGAACGGCATGAAATGAAAATTGCTGTTTTAATTCCTGTTCGAATGTTGGAATAAAAGTGCGTTTTAAAGCAGCATTATCGCCATCCAAAATGAGCAATCCATATACATCGAACAAGTGATGGATTAATCGGAAAGTTGCTTCACTGAGATTTTTACCATCGTATTCTTTTAAAATCGCTGCAACCTCACTTTCCGGCTGGTTTTCGAAAAACTTCAAGATCTCCTCCTTGATTGCTGCAAGCTGTGCGATATCAAACCTTCCGACAGCGCCTTTTTGATCCGATTCCCATCTAAAGTTTTTGGAGAAAACCTCCACCGACTGAATCTCTTCAAAATCATGGTCTTCAGATGCCATCCAAAAAACGGGAACGAAATTATTTTCCGGATATTCTTTCTTTAATTCCTCCGTAAGGCGAATCACGTGTAAAATTTTATAAATCAAATACAGTGGACCTGTGAAAATGGAAAGTTGGTGTCCTGTGGCAATGGTAAACGTATTTTCTGCATGCATTGCTTTCAAATTCTCCAATGTCTTGGTAGAACATGCAAGTGCAGCATAAGACTTTTCTAATTCGCCGCAAAGTATTTCACGCTGCTGATTCGAAAAAGTATTTTTCTTTTCTTTCAGTTGTTTTGCAAAATTTTCCTTTGAAAAAGTAGATCCGATAAAGGAAAGTAGATTGTCCTGCTCGTATGATAATTTAACCTGTTGCTCCGTGAAAAGACGTGTTTCTTGTCTGTGAAATGTGAATTTTTGCATAGACAAATTTAGTCAAAGGAAATTTAATCGCAGGTGAATTGAACTAAAAAGGTTTGGTTGCAGTTGAAAGCAGAATTATAGGTAGATTAACCATGAACCAATTGGAATTGCTTACTTCTATGGAATAGAAAAAAAGAAAAGAAACAGTACACGGAAATTATGTCCAACTTTAAAAAGAAAATACATACGAAAAATTGACTTTGTATGCCGCTATTTCCCTGCGGTTCGAAATAAAAAGAAACGTAATTCTCAACAAAAATTCAACTACCCTTCCACTTTTTTATTGTAAACATTAGCGTATCTTTGTCAAAAAAATCATAAAATGGAAGCAATTATTAAGACAAGTAAAGGAACGATGAAGGTTTCCTTGTATACGGAAGAAGCACCAAAAACCGTTGCAAATTTCGCTAAATTGGCAAAAGAAGGATACTACGATGGATTGGCTTTTCACCGTGTTCTTCCTGATTTCGTTATTCAAGGAGGCTGCCCGAATTCTCGCGCTGGCGCAAAAGGAATGGCAGGAACTGGTGGACCAGGTTACCAAATTGATTGCGAAGTAAAAGGCGGAAACCAATTCCACGATCGTGGCGTTTTATCCATGGCGCATGCTGGAAAAAATACGGGTGGATCCCAATTTTTCGTTTGTCATTCCAGAAATAACACATCGCATTTAGATGGCGTACACACGTGTTTCGGAAAAGTTTTCGAAGGCGTTGACGTAGTAGATGATATTCGTCAGGGTGATTCTATCGATTCTATCGAAATCGTTGATTAATAACCTCTGAAATTGCGGCAGTATAGTCGCTTAAAAAGTCTCGGATAGTAGTTCTATTCGGGACTTTTTTTGTGGAAAAATTTTAGCTTTTGTAAAGTAAAAGAACCACTAAAATCCGAAAAGAAGGTGTAATGTCCCATGGAATGGCATACCATCTTAAAAGATATGATTAGATTTAACAAAACTTAAAATTCAACGTATGTTCGCTCGCTCAATTGCCCTGCTTTTGTTTTATACTGTAACCGCAGTTTATGGACAAAAAGCGCTGTCACCAGAACAATTTCTAGGTTATCCGATTGGAACGTATTTTTCCCGTCACCACCAAGTGGTAGATTATTTCAAGCAGCTGGAGAAAAATGCACCAACTGCAATTAAGGTTACTTCCTATGGAAAAACTACGGAAAATAGAGAGCTACTTTTGGCCTTTATTTCCAGCGAAGAGAATTTAAAAAACCTGGATGAAATCCGCCAGCAACACAGTAAACTTAACGAATCAGAAAAAATTGCCATTGTTTGGTTAAGCTATAATGTGCATGGAAATGAAAGTGCTGGAACGGAGGCTGCAATGCAAACGGCGTTTGAATTAATTACACAAAAGCAAGATTGGCTGAAAAACACCTTGGTGATTCTCGATCCATGCATCAATCCGGATGGACGAGATCGCTATGTAAATTGGTACAATCAATTCACCAATCACCAACCAAATCTTCAGACAATTAGTATTGAACACAACGAACCTTGGCCGAGCGGACGTCCAAATCATTATCTTTTTGACTTAAACAGAGATTGGGCGTGG
>CAIYXD010000464.1 GCA_903930085.1 uncultured Flavobacteriia bacterium | reverse complement strand
TTTATAGAAAATTGGACTAAAAATTCGGACGGTTCCTTTTTCCAAGATGGTTTTTTGTTCCGCCAGCGTCTGCGTTACCGTTTTTTACTAACCATTCCAGTGTCGCGAAAGGAATGGAAAGATAATACACTTTTTCTTTCGGTGTATGACGAACCTTTTTTAGGTTTTGGAAAAGGAATCGGTAAAAATATTTTGGATCAAAATCGTTTGTATGGTGCAATAGGTTGGAGATTCACCAAGGATTTTCAAGTGCAGCTGGGCTATTTGAACCAATTTATCGTGAAATCAGATGGTGTAAAAATGGAACGAAACCATACCCTTCAAATAGGGGTAACCTATAACATGGATTTCACAAAGCACTAAAATAAGTTTAATTAAAGATAAGAAAGTCGGGTTGTTTTAACAGCTCGACTTTTCTGCTTATTTTTGCGTAAAAATTACACAAATGACAGAAGAAATTAAAGCAGTAAGCTACTGCGTTGGAATGAGTATTGCAGGAAGCTTGATGCAGCAGGACTTAGATGGGATTTCTCCAGAGGTTTTAGCAGAAGCAATAGCCGATGCTTTCGAAGGGAAAGAGCCAAAGTATACGCCGGAAATGGCAAATACAATCATACAAAATTACCTACAAAATGCTGGAGAAGCTAAATTTGGCCAAAACAGAGAATTAGGCGAAGCATTTTTACATGAAAATAAGACGAAAACTGGAATTCATATAACAGATTCAGGACTTCAGTACGAAGTTGTAACGCCAGGAGAAGGTGCGAAACCTGCAGCAACAGATACTGTTTCAGTACATTACCATGGTACATTAATCGACGGAACTGTTTTCGATAGTTCGGTGGAACGAAATCAACCTGCAACTTTTGGCGTTCACCAAGTTATTCCAGGATGGACAGAAGCTTTGCAATTAATGCCGGTTGGTTCAAAATATAGATTGTACATCCCACAAGAATTAGCGTATGGCGCAAATCCGCATCCAGGAGGTCCAATAAAACCATATAGCGCCTTGATTTTTGATGTTGAACTTTTAGCTATTTCCTAATGAAAAAAATGATTTTTATTTTCCTTCCACTACTTATGATGAGTTGTGGAAATAAAACGGAACAAGAGGAAGAGGTTGTAAATCTGGTTTCAGAAAAAGACAAACTTTCCTACGTTCTAGGTGCAATGAATGCAAAAACGATTGTTGGAACGCAAGATCCAAATATAGATCGTCTAGATATGGCAGAAATAGCGAAAGGTTTTTCTGAAAATATGAACAACAATAAACCAGTCGATTGCGAAGCTACTTTAACACAATTATTCGGTCCCAACTTTCAGGATTTTGATTCAACGTACGCTAAACAAGGCGCACAATGTCTTGGGAAATTAACTGCATACGCATTTTACCAAGACATGAAACAAATGAAAAGTCTAGAAATGATAGACCTGAAAATGGTGAATATCGGTTTCCGCCATGGCTTATTGAAAAAAGACACACTTATTTCGGAAGAAAATAAGCAAAAAATGATTCAGGATTTTATCAAGACATTGAACGTGAAGAATGGCAAAATTATGATGGATCAAGCTAAAAAAATCTCCGGTGCGCAAGTGTTTGATAATGGGATTGTTTTGCAGGTTATTTCCGAAGGAAAAGGCGGAAGCCCAAGTCCAACGGATGATGTGAAAGTGGAATATATTCTAACTTCTGCAACTGGAGATACGGTGCAAAGTTCGTACGAAATGAAAAAACAAAAAGGAACCAAAGAGGCTG
>CAIYXD010000463.1 GCA_903930085.1 uncultured Flavobacteriia bacterium | reverse complement strand
TAAATAATAACCCGGAATTAATTGATAGGCTTTTTAATGCACTGTTGGCGGCTGAAAGGTGTAATCTTTTAATCTGGTGGGTGGATCAAAAAGACCCGATTTATAAAGATGTAAAAACTAAAATATCGTGGGGAATTTTACATACTTTAATTGGAGCGAGTTCAGTGGATGTGGTTGCTTTGCATAATCCCACTTTGCTCAATGATTTTAGCACTGCACCAATATTTGTAGCAGGATTGGATATGGTTTGATGTCTTTTAAAAAAAATAGCACAGCATTTTTTCTTCCATGAAATTCCATGCTATATTTACGAACTTATATTAACACTATGAAATACCTGATTATTGGACTCGGAAATCCTGGGAGCAAATACAATGAAACACGTCACAACATCGGTTTTAAGGTTGTAGAGGCATTTTCGAAGGAAAGGGGCGGTTCGTTTGCTTTGATGAAGCATGCGGAAGTTTCCGAGGTGAAATTTAAAGGACGTTCGATTATTCTGATTAAACCGACAACCTTCATGAACTTATCCGGTAAAGCGGTTAATTATTGGATGCAAGCTGAAAAAATAGCCAAAGAAAATATTTTGGTAATTACCGATGATTTAGCGCTTCCGTTTGGAAAACTTCGCATGAAAGGAAAAGGAAGCGATGGTGGACACAACGGGTTGAAAGATATTCAAGCAACATTGAATTCCCAAGAATATGCGCGGCTGCGATTTGGCGTTGGGAATGAATTTCAACAAGGGCAGCAAGTGGATTACGTTTTGGGGGAATGGACAGCAGAAGAAAATCAAATTCTAGAGGAACGGATTCAAGTGGCTACAGAATTTATCAAAGGATTTATAACAATTGGACTCGGTTTGACCATGACGAATTGGAACAATAAGTGACGAAATATGACTAATAACGGGCATTTAAAAAAGATACTTAAGCTATTTTGTTCTGTTTTTTAATGCGTTTTTAAGAAATCACTTTCAATTTTTTGCTTAGTCACCTATTTTTTAAAAGTAGTGAACTTCTCGAAAAGTAAATCAGGAAAATGCGCTGTTTTATCGTTTTATCACGCTTTCTTACTACTTTTACATATCAATCCATGAAGCATGAAAAGAGTAAAAATTGCCGAGATATTAAGTCAACCGGAAATTGGAAAAGAAATCCTTGTTAAAGGCTGGGTACGCGCATTTAGAAGTAACCGTTTTATTCAGATAAACGATGGTTCAACAATCAATACGCTTCAAGCCGTCGTTGACTTTGAAAAATTCGACGAGGCAATTTTGAAAAAAATTACAACCGCCGCTGCTGTTGGTTTAAAGGGGATTTTAATAGAATCACAAGGAACAGGTCAAGCGGTAGAGCTGCAAGTGTCAGAAATTGAAATTATCGGAGAAGCAAATCCGGATGACGTTCAAAGAACGGTGATGCAGCCAAAAAAACACAGTTTGGAGTTTCTTCGAGAACAAGCGCATCTTCGTTTTAGAACCAATACGTTTGGAGCAGTTTTCAGAATTCGTCATGCCGTAGCTTTCTCCATTCATAATTATTTTAATCAAAGAGGATTTTTCTATTTACATACGCCAATAATTACTGGCTCCGATGCGGAAGGTGCTGGAGAAATGTTTCGGGTTACGAATCTCGATCCTAAAAACCCACCTTTAAACGAAGATGGAACGGTAAATTTTAAAGAAGATTTCTTTGGTAAAGCTGTTAATCTGACTGTTTCGGGTCAATTGGAAGCGGAATTGGCAGCATTGGCACTCGGACAAGTTTATACATTCGGTCCAACCTTTAGAGCGGAAAATTCGAATACTTCACGACATCTTGCAGAATTTTGGATGATTGAACCGGAAGTTGCGTTCAATGATTTGTTGGACAACATGAATTTAACGGAAGATTTTCTAAAGTATATCTGCAACTATGTGATGGAAAATTGTGCGGATGATTTGAAATTTTTGAACGATCGCGAAGTCCAAGAACAATCCCAAAAACCGCAAAATGAACGCAACGAATTATCCTTGATTGAACGCTTACAGTTTGTGGTTAACAATGAATTCAAGCGCTTGACGTATACCGAAGCAATCGAGGTTTTGAAAAACTCCAATCACTATAAGAAGAAGAAATTTCAATACGACATTTCCTGGGGAATTGATTTGCAAAGCGAACACGAACGCTATTTGGTGGAAAATGAATAAAAAAGTCCAGAAATTTTGACGGATAAACCAGCAGAGAATAAGGCATAATACATGCGCCAAAAAGACGACGGAAAAACTGAAGCGGCAAAG
>CAIYXD010000462.1 GCA_903930085.1 uncultured Flavobacteriia bacterium | reverse complement strand
TCACTAATGTGTCCAACTTCCGGTATTTCTTATCCAGAACCAGAACCAAGTTTGTTTTCCTTCAATTCGCCTTATGGTGCTTGTCCCGATTGCAGCGGACTCGGCGAAGTGTCGGAGGCAGATATTGATAAAATTATTCCAGATTTTAAATTATCCATTAAAAAAGGAGGTTTAGCACCACTTGGAGAATACAAACGCACGTGGATTTTCGATAAATTGGAAACGTATCTTTTGCAAGAAGGACACTCCATTTCAACGCCTTTGCAAGAAATTCCAGAAGATATTTTGAATGTTTTGCTTTACGGAAACGAGGACATGGAGCGTTCCAAAAAAAATAACGCGGTTCTTTTTGAGGGAATAATTCAGTTTGTTTCAAGGCATTCCGAAGAAAGTTCTGCTGCAATTCAACGTTGGGCATTAAGCTTTATGAATAAAAAATGCTGTCCAACGTGCAAGGGAACGCGTTTGAAAAAAGAATCTCACTTTTTTAAATTGGACGGTAAGCATATCGGTGAACTAGCGCAGATGGATTTGATTGAATTGGCGGCATGGTTCAAAGATTTGGACGCGAAATTAACAACAGATCAAAAGATAATCGGTACAGAAATTTTAAAGGAAATCCATACGCGCTTAAATTTTGTATTGGAAGTAGGTTTGGATTACCTGACCTTGCACCGATCTGCTAAAACGTTGTCTGGTGGTGAAGCGCAGCGAATTCGTTTGGCAACGCAAATCGGATCTGAATTGATGAATGTTCTATATGTTTTGGATGAACCTTCTATTGGTTTGCACCAGCGCGACAATACGCGTTTGATTAATTCGTTAAAACGCTTGCGCGATGCTGGAAATTCAGTTATCGTTGTCGAACACGATAAGGAAATGATCGAAGCGGCAGATTTTGTTGTGGATATCGGTCCCGGAGCTGGAATACACGGAGGACGAATCATCAATGCAGCGCCAATTTCTGAATTAAACACGGTTGATTCGCTTACCACAAAATATTTAACGGGTGAATTGAAAATTGAAATCCCGAAAAAACGCCGCAAAGGAAACGGTAAATTCCTTACTCTAAAAGGTGCAAGTGGTCACAACCTCAAAAACGTTGATTTAACTATTCCGCTTGGTACATTTTGCTGTGTAACAGGTGTTTCTGGAAGCGGAAAATCTTCGCTAATCAACCAAACACTTTACCCGATATTGTTGGCGCATATTTATAATGGCGTGAAAAAACCGTTGCCGTATAAAACAATTCAAGGCTTAGAACATTTGGATAAAGTAATTGAAATAGATCAGAGTCCGATTGGAAGAACGCCTCGTTCGAATCCTGCTACGTACACGAAAATGTTTGATGAAATCCGTTCTTTGTTTGCTGGATTGCCAGAAGCGCAAATTCGAGGCTATAAAGCAGGAAGATTTTCTTTTAATGTTGCAGGTGGACGCTGCGAAACCTGCAAAGGTGGCGGTTTGAAATTGATTGAAATGAATTTCCTTCCAGATGTTTACGTGGAATGTGAAATGTGCAACGGAAGAAGGTATAACCGTGAAACGCTGGAAGTCCGTTTTAAAGGAAAATCTATTTCCGATATCTTAGACATGACAATTGAAGATGCAACGCCCTTTTTTGAATCTATTCCGAAAATTTATCGTCCGTTATCGATGCTTACATCCGTAGGTTTGGGGTATGTGAAATTGGGTCAGCCATCGACAACTTTGTCGGGCGGTGAAGCGCAACGCATTAAATTGTCTTCCGAATTGGCAAAGAAAAGCACCGGAAACACGTTCTATATTTTAGATGAGCCGTCCACCGGATTGCATTTTGAAGATATTCGGATGTTATTGGAAGTATTACAACGTTTAACAGACGAAGGAAATACCGTTTTGGTAATTGAACACAATTTGGACATTGTAAAAGTGGCGGATTACCTTATTGATATAGGTCCGGAAGGCGGAAAAGGTGGTGGAATGATAATTTGTGAGGGAACGCCAGAACACGTTGTTAAAAAAGCCAAAAACACGTCTTATACAGCAAAGTATTTAGAAGCTGAATTGAAATAAATTTTTGTCAAAGACTTAATTCCACAATCCGTTCTTCGTAATCGCGCTGAAGATCTTCGTGAATACTTTTTAGGGCGGTATGAATTTTTTTGATTTGCGCTTCTTGGATATTTACCAAGACTTTACTCTCGTGGATGTTCAAGCTGAGTTTCTTCATTTCTTCGCAAAAATGAATGCGTACTTCGATTTCAGTGATTTTATTTCCTGAAAAACCAAGGTAACGGTTCATGTGACGTACAACTTTTCGAATCGTTTTTTTAGCCCAAAAAACGCTTATTGTGTTTACATCCTGCATCAAGTCGGTAATGGCACTTGTCAGCTCTTCCTGGAAAAGGATTTCATCTTCCGACCAAAACAATAGGTAGCTGAGAAGTTCTTTATTTTCTTTTTTGAACCGAATCAATTTCCCGCAGATTTCCTCCAGCGATTTTCTATCAATGGTAGAAATTTCTTTTCGTATGTCCTTTAATTCGGCTGGTTTTAGCAATTTCTCTTGTTTTAATTGAACGGTGTAACTCTTACGCTTCAAACTTCTTGAAAATCACACTAGCGATGTGTCCACCAAATCCAAACGTATTGCTCATTGCATACCTCATTTCCTTTTGTTTAGCTTTTCCTAAAGGAAAATCGAAGAGATTTTTAAAATCCGGTTCAATTTCTGTCGTATTGATAGTTGGTGGAATTATTGCCTCTTGCAAAGCCATTACGCAAGCAATTCCTTCAATCGCTCCTGCCGCGCCAAGCAAATGTCCCGTCATGGATTTCGTTGCAGAAATAGTTAGGTTTTTATGTTCGCCAAAAACACGTTTTGCTGCAATTAATTCAGAATTATCACCTTGCGGCGTTGAAGTAGCGTGCATGTTGATATAATCTATCTCGTTTGCAGTAATTCCTGCTTCGCGCATCGCTTCTAGCATTCCCAAAACGGCTCCATCTCCTTCCGGATGTGTTCCTGTTAAATGGTACGCATCTGCAGCCATTCCGCCACCAACAACTTCACCATATATGATGGCACCGCGTTTTTTTGCGTGTTCATATTCTTCCAGGATTAAAGCTCCTGCACCTTCTCCCATAACAAAACCATCTCTATTTATATCGAAAGGACGAGATGCCGTTTCTGGAGAATCATTTCGTGTCGACAATGCTTTTGCAGAGGAAAAACCACCAATCGCAGATTGTGTAATTGCAGCTTCTGATCCTCCGGTAATAATCATCTCAGCTTTATCCCATTTTATGTAATTGAACGCTTCGATTAATGCTGTATTGGAAGTTGCGCAAGCAGAAAC
>CAIYXD010000461.1 GCA_903930085.1 uncultured Flavobacteriia bacterium | reverse complement strand
TCAAATCTTTTGAATAAAAAACCTATGCAGAATGACGCTATTTTCAGAATCATGAGCCAAACCAAAGCAATTACAAGTTTGGGAATCATGCAATTGTTTGAGAGGGGGAAGCTAAGTCTTGACCAGAATATTTCTGACTTTTAGCGTTAATCGCATGGATTTTGGAGTAGGTACAATGGAAGGTATGTCAAAAAAGGTTTCCAATGAGATTACTCTAGAAATTTCAGTTCCAGTAACTAAAAAATAACTCAATGAAAAAGATTTTTATTCATGGAATTATAGCAGGTATTTTAGCTGCTATAACTAGTCTGATTTACTGCAATTTATATCAATCAACACTTGGTGTTTCTTTTGACAAAATAATTAATATTGGTAGTATTTTTGGCTCATCAATTTTTGGTTGTGTATTAATTTCAGCAGCTTATTCTATTTTGTTCAAATTCAAAAAAGAAAATTTACAAGGAATATTAAATGTTATTATTGTTGTTTTATCTTTTGCAAGTATAATTGGACCAATTAGCATGACGCTTCCCTTAGATATTGAATTCCCAGAAATGTTTCCTGGTCTCGCCGTACCAATGCATTTTTTCCCAGCTCTAGCATTTTTCACATTATCTCCATTTTTCAAACAAAGCAGTATTAAATCTGGAACGAGACTGGACAACATTTAATTTTTAAATAAATAAAAGTAAAAAATGAGTAATTTAAACGAAACACAAATAAGCAAAGCCAAAAAAATAGCTGGATACACCATTTCTATTATAGCTTCATTTATGCTATTTATGGCTGGTATAATGAAAATAATTGGTAATGAAGAAATGCAAATTAATATGGCAAAAGTTACAAATTTTGGCGAAAAATTAATGTTCATTGGCATCTTAGAAATCAGTATTCTTATCTTATATTGGATACCACGCACGATGAATATTGGCTTTTTCTTGTTGGCTTCTTTTGGAGGCGGTATTATAGTTGCAGAAATAGTTACAGGCGAAATACCAATTGCTGGAATATTAATAACTACACTTTTTTATGTTGGAACAATACTGAGAAAACCTACCTTATCAGGTATGAATATTTAACTAGATAAAAAAAACGACATATAACAGCAGTTTACCTTCAGTGCTACTGGGGGTTGCGTTAGGCGGGGTTTAGCTGCGCTGATTTTCAATTCGTAATTCGTTTGACGCTTTATGCGTATATTTGAGTTCGGTTCTTCGTATCAAATGCGTGCTAAAAATCCCGCCCGAACGCAAAGCCGAAAACCGTTAGTGGCAAATGCTAGGATGACAAAACTGACACAAAACTGACAACTTAAAAACGGTAAGACAATGAAGAAAACACTTTTAATTTTAACTGTTACGACCTTGTCAGCAGCTTTAGGGACAAAAGCTTGTAACTTTGGGACTAAAAACCCACAACCCCAAGAAAAAACTCAAACGGGTGACACAGTGCAGAACACACAAGTTCATCCAATTATCGAAGATATTTTTTACAACCTTTCACTCGAAAAATCCCGTTTAGACCTGCGCGACGTAATTATAAATGATAAGAGATTTATTTTAACAGATACTACTTTCAATGACTACCCAACCACAACTTTTTTCAAAGGTATTACACTAGACAAAGGTCTTATTAAATCTAACCCTGACTCAATACAAGTTCTATTGGCTTATGGAAATGCTGCTCTAGTTACTGAAAAAGGGGGACAAAAAGATTTTAATAAACACCCTATGCTTCTAGAGTGTAAATATTTCTTTTCTTATAAAGACAGTGTTGAGATGGAGTATAGAAGATTATTAAATTTGGTTGATCCTATTTACACTGACAAAAGTTCAATAAAAGAGGATAAATGGGAAGCGCAATTCTCAAAAAGCACAGAAAAATGTATTGGAAAAATCTTCGATCACTTTGATCCATACTATAGGGTAGCTATATCATACATATCTGTGATGCCTATTGATGGCTCTAAACCTGTTTTTGTACTTGACATAGTATTTAGTAAAGAAGATAAATAAGATGAAAGCACTGGGCATAACACGGGTTTTGCAAAAGTGGCGGTTCAGTGCTTCGTATGACAGTTTTGTGGTAGATTCAAGTTCAGTTCTTCGATTGAACTTTTGTGCTAAAAATCCGCCACTACGCCAAGCCCGAAAACAATTATTTGTTACCTTATGAAAAATTATATTTACGAAGATAATTTGCAATCAGAAAGATTAATAACAAGAAAATTAGAGGAAACTGATATTGCAATATGGGAAGAATTTTTTGAGGATAGTGAAGCCGTTGAATTTCTTTATCTACCTTCATTAGAGTTAAACTCCAATATAGAGTATTCGACACATATGATAAAAAAGCAACTGGAGCGTTACAAAGAAGAACGATTTGGACACCAAGCACTCATTGATAAAAAAACGAGTAAGTTTATTGGAATTTGTGGACTATTAACACAAGAAGTTGATGGGGAAAAAGAAATTGAGGTAGGATACCACATTTTGAAAAAACACTGGAGACAAGGATACGCCACAGAAGCAGCCAAATTATTTATTGATTATGCTTTCAAAAATGAATTGACAACTTCGATAGTTTCGGTTATAGACATAGAAAATGTTAAATCACAAAAAGTTGCAGAAAAAAACGGATTAACTATTCATAAAAAAACAAAATGGTTAGACAATGAAGATGTTTACATTTATCGAATAATCAAAGACAATTGGAAATAAAAAACTGTGCATAACAGGCGTTTAGCAAAAAAGCGGGTTCAGTGCTTAAATGGCGCTTTGTGCTTCGTATCAAGTTCAGTGTTGGCAGACAGTTTTGTGCTTTTAAATCCGCTCCTTCACTAGGCGTGGGAACGTTAGCCATAAATTTAGATTACATGAAAAAAGCGACTTATATATTGATATTAATTTCATCAACCATCTTTGGATGTTCGAAAAAAAATGATTTAGAACCGGAAGATCCAATAACGGATAGTATAATATAT